>NZ_JAKUDH010000049.1:0-7034 GCF_031570495.1 Pseudomonas sp. JL2 | reverse complement strand
TCCCCTGTGGGAGCGAGCTTGCTCGCGAAGGCGTCGGCCCATTCAACATGAGTGCAAGCTGACCCACCGCTTTCGCGAGCAGGCTCGCTCCCACATTGGGTTTGTGTTGAACACATTAGCCATGAACACCACAGCTCCCCTGTGGGAGCGAGCTTGCTCGCGAAGGCGTCGGCACATTCAACGTTGGTGCAAGCTGACCCACCGCTATCGCGAGCAGGCACATTCAACGTTGGTGCAAGCTGACCCACCGCTTTCGCGAGCAAGCTCGCTCCCACATTGGGTTTGTGTTGAACACATTAGACATGAACACCACAGATCCCCTGTGGGAGCGAGCTGGCTCGCGAAGGCGTCGGCACATTCAACGTTGGTGCAAGCTGACCCACCGCTTACGCGAGCAAGCTCGCTCCCACATTGGGTTTGTGTTGAACACATTATTCATGAACACCACCGATCCCCTGTGGGAGCGAGCCTGCTCGCGATAGCGTCAGCCCAGGCAACACCTTTTTCAGATGGCAAAAACCAAAAAGCCCCACCATTCACATGGTAGGGCTTTTGTTTTCAGCAACCGGTCACTCAGACCATCGGGTCGCCAACGTGCAGGATTTTCATCCCGTTGGTGCCGCCGATGGTGTGGTAGCTGTCGCCCTTGGTCAGGATGACCCAGTCTCCGGTTTGCACCACGCCGCGCTTGACCAGTTCATCCACCGCCGCCTGGCTGACTTCGCCCGGTTGCAGGGCGGCCGGGTCGAATGGCACGGTGTAGACACCACGGAACATGGCCGCGCGAGCCTGGGTTTCGCGGTGCGGGGAGAACGCATAGATCGGCACCGAGGAGCGGATGCGCGACATGATCAGCGGCGTGTAGCCACTTTCGGTCAGGGCGATGATCGCCTTCACGCCCGGGAAGTGGTTGGCGGTGTACATCGTCGCCAGGGCGATACTCTCGTCGCAGCGCTCGAAGGTCTTGCCGATGCGGTGGCTGGAGGTCTTGCTGGTGGGGTGCTTTTCAGCGCCGATGCAGATGCGTGCCATGGCCTGCACCGCTTCAAGCGGGTAGAGGCCGGCGGCGCTTTCGGCCGAGAGCATCACGGCGTCGGTGTAGTCGAGCACGGCGTTGGCTACGTCGGACACCTCGGCGCGGGTCGGCATCGGGTTCTGGATCATCGACTCCATCATCTGGGTCGCGACGATCACCGCTTTATTATGACGGCGTGCATGCAGAATGATCTTCTTCTGGATGCCCACCAGCTCCGCGTCACCGATTTCCACGCCCAGGTCGCCACGGGCCACCATCACCGCGTCGGAAGCCTTGATCAGGCCGTCGAGGGTTTCGTCGTCGGCCACGGCTTCGGCGCGTTCGATCTTGGCCACCAGCCAGGCGGTGCCGCCGGCTTCGTCGCGCAGTTGACGGGCGTATTCCATATCAGCAGCGTCACGGGGGAAGGACACGGCCAGGTAGTCGACTTCCATTTCCGCGGCCAGCTTGATGTCGGCCTTGTCTTTTTCGGTCAGGGCCGGCGCCGTCAGGCCACCGCCACGACGGTTGATGCCTTTGTGGTCCGACAGCGGGCCGCCGATGGTCACGGTGCAGTTCAGTTCGGTGGCCGTGGCGGTGTCGACGCGCATCACCACGCGGCCGTCGTCGAGCAGCAGCTCGTCGCCCACGCCGCAATCCTTGACCAGGTCCGGATAGTCGATACCGACCACCTGCTGGTTGCCTTCGGTCAGCGGATGGCTGGTGGAGAAGGTGAACTGGTCACCGATCTTCAACTCGATGCGCTTGTTGGCGAATTTGGCGATACGGATCTTCGGGCCTTGCAGGTCACCCAGCAGGGCGACAAAACGGCCATGCTTGGCAGCAAGGTCACGCACCAGCTTGGCACGAGCCTTGTGCTCGTCGGGGGTGCCGTGGGAGAAATTCAGACGGGCAACGTCCAGGCCAGCCAGAATCAGCTGTTCGAGAACTTCCGGCGAGTTACTGGCCGGGCCAAGGGTAGCGACGATTTTGGTGCGACGGACGGACATGCAAGACTCCTCAGGTTCAAGCGCCAGCGAAGGCTACTATGCTCTTTGGGTGTAGTCATTGTTCATATGCACTACTTTTTCGTTTCTTTTCGAAATGAACATTCCTGAAAATTTTTGCGCCTCTACGGCTTCACATTCCTCCTGTGGCGAGGGGATAAATCCCCTCGCCACAAGAGCACTGCCAAGCTGCGTTTTCGGGTTGAAGATTTCCCCACCCAGGTCGATACAGAGCTCAAGACAGGAGAACCTCCCATGCGATTCGTGCTTTTTGTTGCCCTGGCCCTGAGCATCACGGGCTGCACCCGTTGGTCGATGAACCACCACATGAACCTGGCCTACAAGGCTTACGAGCGGGGCAATTGCGAGCAGGTGATGCTCGAGTTGTCCAAGGTCGACCGCGCCAGCCGTGCCCGGCGCTACATGCAGCCGGAAGTCTCGATGATGCGCGGCCAATGCCTGGAACGACAGAAGCTGTTTGTCGATGCGGCGCAAACCTACCAGTTCATCATGACCCAATACCCTAACAGCGAATACGCCTTCCGCGCCCGGGCCCGGCTGGAAACCTTGCAGAGCCTGGGCCATTACCCGCTCCGCAGCGCCCCGGTGATCCGCCCCACCGCGCTCTGATACCGTCCGTCAATATCATGGCCAGGGGCAATGCCTGGCCACCCCCACCTTGTACGATTGCACAGGATGAAACTATCGTCCCGGGGCTGGCTGTCGCCAAACCTTGAGCTATATTTTGTACAAGAAGTGATTAGAGCCAGGTCTCTAATTCAAGAGGCACCTGTGACCGGCAGAAGTAGAGCCAAGGCGCTTGCAAGCGTCTGGCACCGGGATCGGGGAGAGCGGGCCTGTTCGTGCCCGTTCCGAAGTATCGATAGCCCCTGGTAGAGGGGCGTTCAAAAAGCGATACAGGACATGTACAAAAAGAGGCGAATCGAGCGGCATCAGTTGCCGTATTTCCTGCGCGTGTTCAACGGTATGAACGACAAGCCCATCGGCTTTCTGGGCAACGTCTCTGAGGATGGCCTGATGCTGATCAGCCATTTGCCGCTGATGGTCGGCGCGGACTTTAATCTGCACCTCAAGATCCCTAGCGATGACGGACCGCAGTTGGACATTGAATTGAAGGCCAGTTGTCTGTGGTGCCACGAAGATGTGACGCCGCAGCATTTCGACGCCGGTTTCAGCCTCAAGTGGGCGCCGCCGGAGTACGGGCAATTGGTGAGTGCGTTGCAGCAGTATTTCAGTTTTCATCCGTTGCCGGAGTCGGCTTGAAACCGCCTCTGCAGGAATCGGCCTGACTTTTGCGGGGTTGCCTCAATCCAACCTGTGGGAGCGGGCTTGTTCACGAAAACGGTGGATCAGCTTGCATCAATGCTGAATGTGCCGACTGACCCGGTGTGGGAGCGAGCCTGCTCGCGATGGCGACCTCAAGTACGCCATCGCGAGCAGGCTCGCTCCCACAGGTTCTCCATCGCATCTACGACATTATTCAGTCGGCTTAACCTTCAGCGCTGAACCTTCGTCTCGTTATCCAGCAATTTCTCCAGCAACAACACCCCCATCTCGCCCATCTGCCTCAAAGAACCGCGGGTGACCGTTTGTCCGGACTGTCAGGTATTACAGCTATTCAATAAGCGAGGAGCCTTGTTCACTGTTCCTCAACCTTTCGGGTGATATGGGCGTTGTCAGTAAAATTGGAAGGTTTATTGTCATTACTTGATTAGAGGAATGGGTCATGAGTAAGGGAGATGATAAGTCGGAAAGCGATCCTGGTTCCTCTCAAAGAGGGGGGATTTCTCCAGATGGCGCTATTGAAGCTTATAAAGAAGCTAAGTTGGCGGGGCGAACAGAAATGAAAACGCTCACGGTGATGTATGATAATTATAAGGCAGAGTTGACGGTGGAGTATTGGTGGGTTTTTGAATGCGGCGCCTTTAGTGCTCAGGCAAGGCAGTACAGGGTGACTCCCAATGGGAGTAAAAGTGGCATTATTAGGTTCCTTATGCTCGGGAAGGGGCCAGAGGAAGTATGGGATGAGAAACTGACCAGCACCGCATGGCAAGACGGGGCCTGGCATGATGTTGAGGGCGGGGGAGCGGTAGGGGTTTACCCCACGAAGAAAGGAAAGCTTGGCTTTAAATATACATTTGGCGGGGTGAATGCTCCGAATCCTTCAGCATATACTGAGGTTGAAGTGGTATGTCCAGATTGATGCCAGGCGGTTTATTACAATCGATATGATGAGGCAGGTTTAGTTGTCTTGTCTTTCATCCCATTCGTGATTCTCAACCAATATAGGATTGAGGTTGACCTGCACTTGAAAGTCCCTTCGATGAGGGCCGCAACACAACATCCAATTAAAAGGCAAGCTGCCTGAGGTGTCACGAAGACGTAACGCCGCAGCATTTCGACGCCAGCTTCAGCGTGCATGGGGCGCCGCCGGAGTACGCGCAACTGAACAGGCGTGTTGCTGCAATGAAAGGAAACCCGACTGGATGACGTTTGTGCACATCACTTCATCACCGGGCGACTAAAGCCGGTCGCGGGTTGTCAGCGACGCGAATCAAGTTGCGGGGCAAGGCCGAGGCGCACAAACCGGCGGATTCTGGCGGATCTGTAGTCCGTTGCGCGAGGAGGCGTAGTCAGTTGGGTGCTTCCCTACATCGAGGCGGCCATTGGTCGGGACTGTCAGGTATGACAGGTGTTTAAGCTGAGGAGCTGGCTTCTACTGCCCTGAATCTCTTGTCAAGACCAGCCAATTGAAAGGTTAACCTGGAGCTAATCATGATCGACGATGACACCGACGATATTGATGGGCGCGACGCGGCAGAAATATCAGAAGGAAATAACAGAGTTAATGCCGATAAAACTTATGATGTGCGTAAGGTGTCGGACGTTGTTTCTGCAGATGGTTTGGCTACAGAGCACACAGTGTTTATATATCCAATTGGTAGTGGGGTTGCTATCGCGAAGTTTAAGTTTGAGTACGAGTGGAGTTCCGATGGCGCATCATTTACCGTTGTGGGAAAACAGTATTTATCAAGGCCTAGTGGTTTGGCTAACTGTTATTTTAGTTTGAGGGTTGAGAGTAACGGTAACTGGATTCCAGCAAGTGAAGAAAATGCGCGTCAGGATGATGCGTGGCATAGCTTTCCGTTTGTGCACACCGTAAGGAGTAATGCTAGCGAGGAGCTGATTAGTGTACGGGTTTTGTATTGGCAGGGTAATAATCGGATGGATATGAACAATTACTTTATAGCCTCTTACAGTCGTCAGAGCCCTTCGATAACGAGCCCTGTCCGTAACGATGACGTGCTACCCAATCTGGAGGTTTCAGGTACAGCTACTTCTGAAGCCTGGGTTGCGGTTTATGAAGGCCACACAGCTCGGCAATTGTCGGACTGGGTGGAATCCGGTTCTGCATGGCGAACAAGTTTGCGTGAACCGCTGACCCCAGGACTAAAAGTACTGACAGCCAGACAGCAACACCGTGGCGTGCTATCAGGCTGGGCCGACAATATATCTGTGACGGTACTGCCCAAGCCCTCCATCTCATCCCCTATTTCCGGCTCGAACATAGAGCATCGCAGGCCGGAAATTTCTGGCTCTGGGGTACCGACCGCAGAGGTGCAACTTCACGTCAGCCATTCGGCGGATGAAATACCCCATCCAGTGTGTATCGTTGACTCGCAACGGCACTGGAGGACAACGCCACATAACAATTTGCCGTTGGGGGCATTTGAGTTTACTGCCAGACAGACATCGGCTGGTAAGCATTCTGACTGGGCAGACAATGTTTCTGTTGTGATTGAATTACCCGTACCTGTCATCACCGGCCCCGTAGCCCATTCGGTGCAAGACAGGACCTTTACCGTGACCGGCAACAATGGGCGTTCAGGGGCCATCGTTCAGGTATTCAGAGATCTGACCGACGATACTAAATTGGGGGAGACCAGCACGTTGACGGGGGCTAATTGGAGCTGTTCCGTTACAGCGCCCGTAGGGAATATATCGCTGGCAGCACTCCAACTAGTAGGCGGGACGCCATCGAATCGAGGCGCACCCCGAGCCTTCAGAATCCGCCCTCCGGCATTGACCGCCGTCACCGTCACCACGCCGACGGACACCTCGGTGAAGTTCGAAGGCAGCGGCTACACCGGTTCAACCGTCCAGATCACGGTCGTCAGCGGGCCCGATGCCCCTGCGCCGGGCCCTGTGCCGGTGAACGGAGGCAGCTGGAACACAACCGCAACAAATTGGCCATTTGGTTCTTACAGCGTGAGGGCTGTCCAGCGGTTTCCCGACGGTGACAATGGCTGGATTGACTCGCAGCCGTACACGTTCCCGGTCAACCTGAGACTTCCAGACCCGACCGATATCACCTACACACCGGTCTACCAGCCCGTGTTCTCGGGTAAAGGTTTCAACGGTGCGACGGTGATGCTGTTCAATCCCGGTGGTGGGTCGAAGGTGGCCCCGGATGCTGGCGTGTCGTCCGGTCAGTGGCAGAGCATGGCATCACAGGTATGGGGGCCGACGTTCAAGCGGGAAGTCCATATCAAGCAATACCTGAATGGAGTACCGTCGCCGACCTGGCAGGAAATCGAGGTCACCATCCCACCGCTGGCCCCGGTCATGAACGTGCCCGTGGAAAATGGCCTCTCGCCCGACCTCAATGGCACCTGCTGGCCGGGTGCTGTGCTGACCCTCACATTCAGTGACAGCACCACCGAACATCCCGTCGAAAATAACAACGGCACCTGGAGTTTCCGGCGCACCGAGCCGTTTGCACCCGAGGTCACCCACACCGCGACGCTGATCCAGACCGCCGCCCAGCAAACCTCACCTGAAGCATCCAGAACCTTCACGGTCGCGCTGCCCGTGCACAAGCCCTTGATCACTGACCCCAGCCCCGGTGCTGAGGTCGGTCGCGTGCTGACCGTCCGTGGGCGTGATGGTATGGCCGAGGCGTCGATGCAAGTGCGTGACGCGCAATTTCA
>NZ_JAKUDH010000048.1:0-7327 GCF_031570495.1 Pseudomonas sp. JL2 | reverse complement strand
CCCCTGTGGGAGCGAGCTTGCTCGCGATGACGGCGGCCCATTCAACATCACCGGTTCAGACAGACCGCTATCGCGAGCAAGCTCGCTCCCACAGTTTTGATTGGTGGTGTTCTCGAATTTTGTGCCCGCCACAGAACCCCGGTGGGAGCGAGCATGCTCGCGATGACGGCGGCCCATTCAACATCACCGGTTCAGACAGACCGCTATCGCGAGCAAGCTCGCTCCCACAGGTTTGATTGGTGGTGTTGACGAATTTTTTTCCCGCCACAGAACCCCAGGGGGAGCGAGCTTGCTCGCGATGACGGCGGCCCATCCAACATCACCGGCCCAGACAGACCATGAAACTCAGGGCTCCAGCGCTGGGCCCTTCAACTCAATCTGATTACCATCCGGATCGAAGCAGTAGATCGACCAACCCTTACCCTCCGCGCCATAGCGCATCTGCGCTTTCTCAACGCTCAGGCCGGCTGAGGCCAAATGAGCGATGAGGGCTTGTTCATCAAACGGTTCGATGCGCAGGCAGAGGTGGTCGACGTTGTGCCCTTGCTTGCCAGCCGCCGGCCCACCCGCGCGACCCAACGGCCCGTCGACAGCAACCAGATCAATCATCGAAACACCGGTGCTGAGGTGAATCATTCCAAGATCGTCCCGGCGCTTCTTCAGCTCGCAACCAAGCACCGACGTATAGAAAGCGAGGCTGCGCTCGATGTCTTTTACGCGCAGGACGATGTGGTCGATGTGTTGGATCGTGAAGTTCCTCATACGGGCCTCCTGTGTTCAGTAGTGGCAGGGCCAAGGGGTTACTTCACCATAGCGGACAACGCTGGGATGTCGCCCCACGAATGGACCCCGCCTGCCGCGAATCAGCGGGCTGCGCGACGTTTTTCTCAGGCTAAAGGCGCAACAGTCACGTCCGCTTGGCCGCTGTCGATCAACGCCGCACGCACGAAACCGTCCGCTTTCTTTCGCTCAATGAAATCCCTGACGTAGGCCGCGCCGGCTTCATGGGCCCTTGGAACCGCCATGGCTTGCCTGATGGAAGTGAAAGCCCCGGCGAGCACACGGTATGCCGGGTTGTTAGCCGCCACTTTCTCCAGCGGCTGCCTCACACCGGCTGCCGCATCCAGGGATTTTTCGATGTACAGGTCTACCGCAGCCGCGGAGGTCGCAGCGCGTTCGAGTTGTGCATGTTCCAACGTGCGAGAAAGAAAAAGGTCGTACGCAGCGCCTTGGCCAACGGCGAGTTTTAGTCCCGGCTGGTCGAGATCCTGGACGTCCTGATAGCCCGAATCAGCTGCCACCAGATAAGTCCCTTCGATAATGACGTAAGGTTCGCTGAACGCAATCTGCTCTTCGCGCACAGGCTCAATGGCCAGGAACGCGACGTCCCACACATCCTGATCCAGCGCTGCAAACACTTTGCCGGCGGCGTCAAAAGTGACCATATCGAGCTGTGCGCCCAACTCCTGGGCCAATGCCTTGGCCAACGCTACCGACACCCCTTGAGGGGAGCCGTCCGGACCTTGTTGAGCCAACACGGGATTGCCGAAATTGATCGCGGCACGCAGCACGCCTTTTGGGGCCAGATCTTCAAGCACTGCACGGTCGAGAGACGTCATCCTTTTTGCTCCGGGTAGGGGGATTATTGGTTTTTATCAACTGGGCAAGGTGTGGAAACGACCAAGCTGTTACCGTCAATAATCAGGAATTTCACACGCTATCAACCTAACTGATAGCGTGCATAAAACCTGATTCAAGCCAGGCCAAAAGCCTCTTGAATGGTCTTGATCAAACGCTCGGCATCGACCTTTTTGTAAACACTTGGGTTAGTGGCCAGCTCAGCCGGCACCTGGCTGAGAAATGACCTCAAATCGTCAGCCATTCGATCAGGAAGCTGGGCCATTCCCTCAGTGAGACCGACCGCTAGAAAGATCACATCCCTGAAGTGTTTGTTGATGTCCCGACGATCCACGTGCACGCCGCTCTCCAGCAACGCCTTCTTGTTAAGCCAGGCATGGGCTTTGAGGGGAACGAGCCGATCAGCACCGATGTGGCTGATCTCCTGAGTATGATCGACGCCTTCCAAGAGAAAGGCGTAGTACTCATCATCAAGAATGATCGCAGACAGGCTGGCGGCTTGCTCCTCCACGGGGACCTTGGTCATTCTGGCCGCTTCTTCGTGCTCCAGGCCATCCGGGACACGGGAAAACAGCTCGACCTGAACGGGAAAGGATTTGTCCTCCGGATTCTGGAAGCGATAAAAAACCGGGGGGTCCCCATCGCTGTCACCGTTCTGGCGAATGGCATAGCCACCGTCCTTGATGAACTTCCAGAACTGCCCGACGAACGCACGATCAAGCGCCTCGACGACCAGGACGATATCCAGATCCTTGGTCAGTCGAAATTCCTCACCCAGTTCCTCCATGGCAATCGAAGCAGCCACCCCGCCAATCAGAACGTAGCTGCCCTGGAAATCCCTGAAATACTCTCGAAACCGGTCGACACCCACTACCATTTCACGTTCTCCATCATTTCATCCAGACACATTTGCACGCGTTCATCATGGTCATCCTTGAGGCTCAGATAGAGAGAAAAGGGGTCCACCGTTCCAGTGGCGATGTTGCTGCGCGGCGGCTCATAACTCCAAAACTGAATGCAACACGCGGCATGGTTTTGCGGCACTTCAAGGTAGGGCGCCGTGGTCTCGAGTTTCGACTTGGCCGTTTTCGAAGTTGAGCCCCAAGCGCCGAATTCCTCCCCGTAGGCCGCATTCTTTTCAGTTTGAGCATGCTCCCGAATATGCTCGAACTGCGCTGCCGTCATCGCATAGCAAGGGACTTTTGGGCCGGCGAGAAGACTCATTTCAGCCAGGGCCGTTTCTCCGGCCAGCAACATTGGGGTGTCGTCAAAAACCTGGGGAATTGCATTGAGCCAAAGTGCTTTTTTGACCGGCGTACGCATGGACTCCTTGGCCATCTCCCAAGTCTCCCTGGGGGACAAGTGAAACAGGATCGCGGCCTCACCCATTTCCTTTCCAGGCTTAACAATGTCCAAGTCGGTCAGTTCCTTGATCGCTCTGCTGACGGTCATTTTCGCGTAGGTAAAGGACTTCTCGAAGGTAGCGCGAGTGGTCAGGAGCTGGTGGTGCCATCCCTTGATCAGAAATTGAATCAGCATGGCTTGGGTGGCGGGGCTCAGGACCTGAGGTTTTTCCAGGCGCTGGCGGTAATACTCACGCAAATCCATACCAAAGGCCGGAAGAAAAAGCTGATTGCCCGGCACGATGAACTGGACGCCTTTCTCCACCAGTCGCTTGCGGTCATAGCTCGGAAGCGTGTCGGTGACGAAAATCATCAGGTCGCCGGTATCGGGCAACTTGTTGGATGCCTGCAAGTTGTGGATGGCCTGGATATGCTTGGCGACATCCGCAACGCTGGCTTCACGCTGTGGACGTTCCTTGAGAATGAGGCAGCCGGCCCCGAAGATCTCTGTGACAAAAAATTCGTAGCGGTCACGCAATGTATACGGAAGGATCTTGACGTGCTCCCACGGTTTCAAGCGCAGCTTCAGGCCTAGCACGTTCTCTACGTAGACTTTGAGCTCGATCAGATCACGCCTTTCGGAGAGCTCATGGTCTTGGCGGATAGCAGTCATGGTCATTCTTCCGTATCACGATTCCAGCACGGTATCAGAGGTTGTGATAGCGTGCAAAATTCTTGATATTTTATGGTGGATATTGACGCGTAGGGTGATGGAGAGGACGTTCCAATCCATTCTGCCGAACCCCAACCTTGTGGCGAGGGAGTTGCTCTCACCAGGCGGCAATGGCCTTTTCCATCAACCGCAAACGCAGCTCCGGCTTGTCTTGCCTGGCCCCGATATCAATCCAACCATGGTGCCTGTAAAACCGTGCCGCCCTGTGGTTCGTGTCGCTCACAGACAATCTCATCCGCTCGCACCCCAACCCTGCAAGAAAGTCGGTCGCGTAGGCCAGCAGCAACTTCCCTGCACCACGTGATCGCCACTCAGGGGTTAGGTAGAAAAAATGGATGTAGCCCACTGCGGGCTCAGCCTTCAGCCGCGACATTTCTATCTGGCCCACGATCTGCGTTTCATCCCAGGCATGGACAATGCTGCCAGGAAGCTCGGCTGCTTTTTCTTGGAGAGATTGAAGGTAACGCTGTGTGCCATCCGGGTCGTGCAGTTTTTGTGTGGAACCAAACGCGCAGAGCAGCATGTCTTCAAAGAAACGTACGCAAACGCCGCTGTCCTGGTCGAGGTTGACTGGACGCAAGTGCAGGAGAAAAACGGGTTGAGCGTCGCTGCGCATCATGGTTCGTGACCTCATGCTTCAATGGGTTGCTACGCTGGTACTGCCAGAATTTGGAACCGACCAGCAACGGACCCAAAACCATGAAAAGACAAGACCTTCTCCAGACCCTGAAAACCCGCTTCGACCAGAACCCACATCGCCACCCGGACATCCTCTGGGCCGACGTCCAGGCCAAGCTGGAAAGCAACCCTAACGCCCTGAAGTCGCTCCAGGCAATGGAGGCCACCGGCGGCGAACCCGACGTGATCGGCCACGACCAGCAAGCCGGCCTCGTCACCTTTTGCGATTGCGCCAAAGAAAGCCCAACCGGTCGCCGAAGCCTCTGCTACGACCGCGCCGCCCTGGACGCACGCAAGGAAAACAAACCCAAAGGCAGTGCCATGGAAATGGCCGAAGAAATGGGCATCGCCTTGCTGACTGAAGACCAGTACCGAGCCTTGCAGCAGCTTGGCGAGTTTGATGCCAAAACGTCCAGTTGGCTGGCAACACCCCCTGAACTTCGCGCCCTCGGCGGTGCGCTATTCGGTGATTATCGTTATGAACGGGTGTTCGTTTATCACAATGGTGTGCAGTCGTATTACGCGGCGCGAGGGTTTCGCGGCGTGCTGTGCATTTAAGCAAACCTGTGGCGAGGGAGCTTGCTCCCGTTGGGCTGCGCAGCAGCCCCAAAGCCATTCAACACGATGTACCAGGAAAAACGGCATCTGCANCGTGCTGTGCATTTAAGCAAACCTGTGGCGAGGGAGCTTGCTCCCGTTGGGCTGCGCAGCAGCCCCAAAGCCATTCAACACGATGTACCAGGAAAAACGGCATCTGCAGGTTTACGACTGCTGCGCAGCCGAGCGGGAGCAAGCTCCCTCGCCACAGGTTTTCACCAGATGGTTTACGCCGCAGGCGTCCCTGTGTTTTTATACGGGCAGGCACAAGTAGCCTCCCTGCTGCGATGGGAAATACGAAAAATCTAAGTGAACTTACCCACTTATTTAGCCACTGCAAGCAGCATGCTAGTCGAAGTACGTCTTCGATTTGGCTAAAGGAGTGAGCTATGTCCCGTTCAAGTGCTGCTGAGTGTATCGACGACCTCAAAGAGTTGGCCCGCGTGTCTGTCATTGGCGAATACACGTATTGCCAGCGATTGACCCACATCAGCAAAGAGTTCGGTTTCAATAATTTCCATCACTTGCGTAAGGTCGTTGAGCGTCTCCCTGAAGACCTGATCGGCAATATCTCCACCACGCTGATGCGCCGGTATTGCGAGGTGGCTCAGCCCAAGCCAAACGTCGCTTACTATGAATTCCTCTCGGTCAACAACGACACCCGGCTAAGGTTCTATAGCCAATGGGCCGGCTGGGACAAATTTGGGCAGGAAGTCAGGGTGCCCAGGTCGTTGCATGGCGAGTCGGCTCCCCGTCTGCGCAAGTCGCTTGATAAAACCGTCTTTATCGTAGAAACGGACCGTCAGTTAATCGCATGGCGCCATCGCTGGCACGGGCTGTGTTACATCTCCGCTGAGCTCTGCAAAGAGCACATGAAAGAAGCATTTGAGCGAAAAAAGGCTGTGGTGAAAGGTCCTCGCAATGAGGAGTTTCCCCTGCTGGACGACTTTAGCGATAACTATGCAACGTGGTATCCAGTTATAGAATAACCTCAGCTGGAAGGGGCTCTGAGGAGCCCTTTCTTGTTCCCGCACGCAGCAAAGCCGCCTCACTCAAAGACTAAAACCTCACACCCCTTAGCCTCAACCATCTGCGCAAACCCCGGTAACCGCGCCACAAACTCCGCCTCAAACGCCAGATACCGATCCTGCGCCGCCAGGTAACGAATCTCCGGCTTGACCCGCGCAATATCCTTGGAAGACAGCTTCATCACCTCACTGCTGCGCTGATTCCAAAACCACGCCAAGGTCTGCGTGCCAAACGTATTCGTCCGGTAGTTCCACACCCACCAATCCCCATGCCCCCGGGCAACATGCAGCTGCCCATGAAACGTGCGCAACGTGATGACCTGCTTGGGCTGCGTAACCAGCAGGCGCGTGTCCTGGCGCAGTTCACTGCCAAAGCCGTCCAACAGCGCCTTCGTCGTAGCGCCGGTCACGAAGTTGAAGCGCCACGCCAGCAGCACCGTCTCCTGATAGCCCGAGTGCTCAAGGTTCTGCCGCTCGCCTTCGCTGAACAGCAGGATCTCGTCACCGCCCAGGTACGCGGTGGACGCCCGCAGTTTATAGGCGTCAGCCGGCATCGGCTTGGCGGCAGTGGCCTGGTGCGGCGGGTCTTGATTCCAGACCCAACACCGCGGGCCGTTGTGCTGCATGAACAGCAAGCGGCGCGGGCCGATGGGCAGGATCGTCAGTTCATCCGCGTACTCGAAAATGACCTCGCTGGAGTCCGCCGTGATCCGCCAGATCCGTGTCAAATGCTCGGGTTCGTAAATACACTGACGTTCGAATATCTCCGAGTCGACCACGACACAGGGATCTTCAAACTCCGACCATTGCATCCCGACAGGTCCGAAACTTTGGATGTCATCGCCCTGGCGAATCTCGTATTGGTAGCGGTCATCTGAACTGTAAGCGCCGCTTTTCACCCGGCGCTTCCACAGGCTGCGTTGGGCATTGGCATCGATGAGCTGCAAGTCTGCGCCGTCCACCCCATCGGTGCGGTGTTCGAGCATGTCCTGCTCAGCGGGCGGCCATGGGTTGTAATCGATCAGAAAACACAGCCACTGGTCTTCCTCCTGCTCGGTGATGGCGGCCCAGCCGTTGCGGTAGTTGTAGTCATGCACGTAAGTGGGGCCGGGATAGTCGTGGACTTCCTGTAGCCAGTTCAGCTTGCTGCGCTTGGGCTTGCTGGATTTACGGTCGGGGGCGGCAGGCTTTTGCGCTTCGATCAGCCTCGGCGTGAACCTCGGTTCTGCGCTTTGGCCTTGCCAGTGTTGTGCAAAAGCCTCGCGTTGATGGGACTGTCAGAAATTTTGTGTTCGGGCATAACATGCTGA
>NZ_JAKUDH010000047.1:0-8156 GCF_031570495.1 Pseudomonas sp. JL2 | reverse complement strand
GTCAGGATCCGGCGGCTAAGGTTGGGGTGGATGAGGGTGAACCGGCGCTGCCGATGACGGCGGAGCAGCGGCGGGCGCGGATTGATGAGTTGGCGGAGGCGAATGCCTATCGGCGTTTGGATAAGATGGAGCGATCAATTGAGGGCGCGCATTTCTTACAGAAGCATGGCGCTCAAACTACGGCGGATTCTCAGTTGGAGCGTGTCAGGACAGGCCGGAACCCGGGCACTGGGGAAGTCGATGTTTATGAAAGAGGAAGAAATGCAGGCCAGCCTGCGATTCCGTCTGCTGCAACTCGTTTCTTGAGCCATCGCGACCAATTAAATGCTATTCATCGAGCCCAATTGATTTTCAGGCGAGCAGGCATTGTGGCGTCTAAAAAGCCAATTGAGATGAGGCGTGTAATTGGTGAAGGTTATAAACGAGAAGGTTTAGAGTACGGCCAACAAACGAAAGCGATAGTCATTCTTGATAGAAATGGCCTACCTAAAACAGCCTATACAGGATCGGGCACATGAATAATATATATGATTTACATGATATTTGGGGGTTGCTATTTGTTTTTAGTATTGAAAATGTTCATGACGTGGCGCGTGAGGAAATAATAACTTCGAAAAATGTAAATGATGATGAAGAGCTAGGTCAATTATTTGATTTGTTGGTTCGTCCGGAATTTCTATTTCACAGTCCAAAGGAGCAAGTTTTATTAATTAATACTCTCAGCTATTTCCTAGAAAGCGGTGATAGCTTTGATAGAGTTTTCTTAAATTTGGATACATACTTTGATGACGATGTTAATGATCGGCGCCGATTTATGCGAGTTTTGCTAACTTCTTTGATTAGATATCAAACTGAGAGTCAAAAGTCGGACAGATAAGGACTTACTGCACCACCAAACNTCCTAGAAAGCGGTGATAGCTTTGATAGAGTTTTCTTAAATTTGGATACATACTTTGATGACGATGTTAATGATCGGCGCCGATTTATGCGAGTTTTGCTAACTTCTTTGATTAGATATCAAACTGAGAGTCAAAAGTCGGACAGATAAGGACTTACTGCACCACCAAACCGCTTTTGTGGCGAGGGAGCTTGCTCCCGCTGGGCTGCGAAGCGGCCCTAAAACAGCCTACTCGATCAACCAGGCACACCGAGGTGTGTGCAGAAGGGGGCTGCTGCGCAGCCCAGCGGGAGCAAGCTCCCTCGCCACAGGGGTTATCGCCAGGCGTTCAGGCAAATGCGGGACTCACTCACACCGACAACCCCAACCCCACCACAGCCTCCCGCTCAGCCAAACCATCAACCAAGTACACGCTCCCCCCCAAAATCTCCTTGGCATGATGCTTGGCCTGCGAAGCCAGTTCCGCCAACTGGCTGGCATCCAGTTCCCCACAGGCTTCAGCCCGCAAATGCACCACCCCAATCGACAGCGACAGCAAGGCAAATTCCTGTCGAACGCCCTGCCGATTCAGCGCGGTGAAGCAGCCGGCTTCCAGATGCTCGGGGCGGTAGAAGCGGCGGCAGTGGGTCTGGAAGTCGCTCAGTAATTGATTCAGGCGTTTGCGCCAGTCTTCCGGACCGAGGACCAGCAGGAAGTCGTCGCCGCCGATGTGACCGACGAAGTCGCGGCTGGGATCGATGCGTTCGTTCAGGCATTGGGCCAGGCACAGCAGGACTTCGTCGCCGCGACCGTAGCCGTAGATGTCGTTGAAGGGTTTGAAGCTGTCGATGTCTACGTAGCAGATCACTGATTCCTGTCGTTGTTGCAGCAGGCGTGTCAGGCATTGTTGGATCGGCACGTTACCCGGCAGCAGGGTCAGCGGGTTGGCGTAGCGGGCCTGTTGGATTTTCAGTTCGGTGATGAGCTTGAGCACGTCGATCACCCGGCCCAGGCCCAGGTAACTGCCGTTGAGGGTGATGATGAAGTCTTCTTCGATGCGTTG
Organism: Pseudomonas sp. JL2; assembly: GCF_031570495.1. Classification (NCBI taxonomy): domain Bacteria; kingdom Pseudomonadati; phylum Pseudomonadota; class Gammaproteobacteria; order Pseudomonadales; family Pseudomonadaceae; genus Pseudomonas; species Pseudomonas sp. JL2. The sequence continues at coordinate 6,216 of NZ_JAKUDH010000047.1, read as the reverse complement.
TCGGGCGCGGCTGGTGATGAGGCGGCTGACCTGTTGCAGCGACTGGTTCAGTTCCACCGCCAGGAAGTCATCGCTCATCAGGCGGCTGATGGGTTTGCGGGCGAACAGGTCGGTGGCGAAGGGTTTGAGCAAGGCATCCGAAAGGGAGTGACGATGGACGATGCCGCAGGGTTGTTCCTGATCGTCCAGTACCGCCAGGGAGTTGAGGTTGGCTTGGCGCCGAAACGCCTCCAGCACGGTGGCCGTCGGCGTGTCGTGGGCCACCGCCGGTTGTTCGTTGAGCAGCGCCCCGAGGTCGTTGACTTCGTCGGTCAATGCCACCGCGCCGGCGTCCTGCCGGGGCATCAGCGCCCTGGCGTCACGGGAGGGCTGCTCCTGTGGGCGAGCGAGCAGATAACCCTGAACCAGGTCGACGCCCATCTCTATCAATACCGCCAGTTCTTCCGGCAGTTCGATTCCCTCGGCAATCACCTGGGCGCGGGAAGCGCGGGCGATTTTCAGGATCGAGCCGACAAATTCGCGCTTGAGGGCATCCTGGTGAATACCATCGATGAAGTGCCGGTCGATCTTCACATAATCGGGGCGCAATTCGGACCACAGCCGCAGGCTCGAATACCCGGCGCCCAGATCGTCCAGGGCGATGGAGAAACCCATGGCCCGATAATGATGCAGGGCGGTTTGCAGGAGTTGGAAGTCGTCGATCGGTGTTTGTTCGGTCAGTTCGATCACCACCTGGCTGGGCGGGATGCCGAAATCTTGCAGCAGTTGCAAGGTGCGTCCGGTCTGGTGGGCGGCTTCGAGCAGGGATTCGGGCGAGACGTTGAGGAACAGCTTGCCCGGCAGTTTCTGCTCATTGAAACGTTGGCAGGCGCTGCGTCGGCAGGCCAGTTCCAGCTCACTGAGGCGTCCGGCCTGGCGGGCCACCGAAAGTAGGGCGATGGGCGAGTGCAGCGGGCTGTTGGACGGGCCCCGGGTCAGGGCTTCATAACCGACGATGCGCCGTTCGGAAAGGCAAATGATGGGTTGGAACAGGCTGTGTAAACCGCTTTGAGCCAGGATTGAACTCAAGGCACTCAGCTGTTCTGTCGTGGTCATGGCAATCTCTGGCGATAAAAAAAGGACTGGGCGCCACCCGTTCAAGGGGACGCCCGGTCCTGTATTTCACGACAGAATGATGTCAGTTTGATGACGCTCCGGGGAGCGTCAGCATTAAATGGCCATCATGTCAGTGCTTGGCAATCGCCGTGTTGAGTTTCAGGTAATCGATGAGGATACGACCGGTCTCGCTCAGGTAGGCATCGTCTTCCGGTTTGGTTTTTTCCGGCTCGGCGATCAGGTCTTCATCCTCTTTCTTCAGTTCCTTGAGCGGCTCTTCACCCTTGGCCTTGCGCCGCAGGTTTTCCATGGTCAGTTGCTTGGCTTCGATGTCGGCATGCTGTGCGCGACGCTCGGCTTCGTTGAGGGTGACGGTTTTCTCCAGCATCAACTTTTGCGCCAAAGCCAGCTTGTCGCGGATGAAGACAAACTCCGCGTCCTGGGACGTGCGAGCGTCATGATCGGACTTGAGTTGCGCCAGGAATGGCTTGAACGGATCCACCGCCGGCTTGATCGCAGGCCGGATGGTGTCCCACGGCATGGCCTCGGGCAGGGCGCTTTCACCGATTTCCTTGGTGTCGATGATCGACGGGTAATCGATGTCCGGCAGTACACCCTGGTGCTGGGTGCTCTGGCCGGAAACCCGGTAGAACTTGGCCAGGGTCAGCTTCAGTTCGCCATGGTTGAGCGGCTGGATGGTCTGCACGGTGCCTTTGCCGAAGGTCTGGCCGCCGATGATCAGTGCCCGGTGATAGTCCTGCATGGCGCCGGCGAAGATCTCCGAGGCCGATGCCGACAGACGGTTGACCAGCAAGGCCATCGGGCCTTTGTAGAACGCCCCCGGATTTTCATCCTCGAGCACATCCACGCGGCCATCGGCGTTACGCACGAGCACGGTCGGGCCCTTGTCGATGAACAGGCTGGTCAGTTCCGTAGCTTCCTGGAGGGAGCCGCCGCCGTTGTTGCGCAAGTCGATGACGACACCGTCGACTTTTTCCTTCTGCAACTCGGTCAGTAGCTTCTTCACATCGCGCGTGGTGCTCTTGTAGTTCGGATCACCGGCGCGGAAGGCCTTGAAGTCCAGATAGAAAGCCGGGATCTCGATCACACCGAGCTTGTAGTCCTTGCCGTCCTGTTTCAGTTTGAGGACAGATTTTTTTGCAGCCTGCTCTTCCAGCTTCACCGCTTCACGGGTGATGGCCACGACTTTGCTGGTCTGGTCGTTCGGCGCATTGCTGGCCGGGATGACTTCCAGGCGCACCACCGAGCCTTTCGGGCCGCGGATCAGCTTGACCACTTCGTCCAGGCGCCAGCCGACCACGTCGACCATTTCCTTGTTGCCCTGGGCGACACCAATGATCTTGTCCGCCGGGCCGACCTGTTTAGTCTTGTCGGCAGGTCCTGCCGGCACCAGGCGCACGATCTTCACTTGATCGTTGTCGCTCTGCAGCACCGCGCCGATGCCTTCCAGGGACAGGCTCATGTTGATGTCGAAGTTTTCCGCATTATCGGGCGACAGATAATTGGTGTGCGGGTCGTAGGACATGGCGAAGGTATTGATGTACGCCTGGAAGATATCTTCGGCGCGAGTCTGGTCCAGACGGGCCAGTTGGTTCTTGTAGCGTTTGGTCAGGGTTTCCTGGATCTGCTTGGAGTCCTTGCCGGCGATCTTCATGCGCAACACTTCGTCCTTGACGCGTTTGCGCCACAGGTCGTCAAGTTCAGCGGTGCTTCTGAGCCAGGCGGCGTCCTTGCGATCCACCTGCAAGGTTTCCTTGGTATTGAAGTCGATCTTGTCGACGCCTTTGTTCAACTCGGCAAGGGTGTAATCCAGACGCGCCTTCACGCGATCCAGGTAGCGCTTGTAGATGATGAACCCGGCGTTCAGGTCGCCGCTCTTGAGGAAATCGTCGAACTGGGTTTTCCACTTGTCGAATTCAGCGATGTCGCTGGCCAGGAAATAGCTGCGCGAGGGATCAAGCAGCTTCAGGTAGCTGTCGTAGATGATGACCGAGCGCGCGTCATCGAGCGGCGGCTTGCTGTAATGATGGCGCTTGAGCAATTCAACGACGTTGAGGCTGGCAATCACCTCGTCGCGATCGGGCTGAAGCTTGTCCCAGCTATTGGCTGCGAACGTATCGCTCGACAGCGGCAACAGACCGAGGCCAATGACAAGCGCGAGGGCGGTGCTGGGGAACAGGTGCTTCATGCTGATTCGACGCAGGGACAATTGATAACGCATATTAGGCCGTCTTTGAAGTCGCCGGTTCCATGTGGCCCGGGCGCATAATGCAAGAAAGCCCGGCGTTACAGCAGCGGGCCCAGTCGAGACTCACTATGGAGGCACCGTGAAAGCATTGCAAGGCGTTGAAGGCCAAGTGGTATGGGCAGATGAGCCAAGTCCGACGTGTGATGTAGGGCAAGTCCGCATCCGTGTGGCGGCCGCCGGTCTGAATCGAGCCGATTTGTTACAAAAGGCCGGACATTATCCGCCGCCGCCCGGTGCCAGTCAGGTGCTGGGCCTGGAGTGCTCCGGGGTGATCAGCGAGGTCGGAGCGGGCTCCTCGTGGCAGATTGGCGATCGCGTTTGCGCCCTGCTGGCCGGCGGCGGGATGGCAGAAGAGGTGGTGGTCGATGGCCGGCATGTCCTGCCGGTGCCCGAAGGGTTATCCCTGGCTGAGGCGGCCGCGCTGCCTGAGGTTTACAGCACCGCGTGGCTCAATCTGTTTCAGCTGGCTGCACTCAAGCCGGGGGAAAAAGTGCTGCTGCACGCCGGGGCCAGCGGTGTCGGTTCGGCCGCGATCCAGTTGTGCAAGGCCTTTGGCAACCCGTGCTGGGTCAGCGTCGGTTCGGCTGATCGTCTGAGTTATTGCGAGGCGCTGGGGGCCCAGGGCGGCGTGATACGCACCGATGGCCTCGAGAGCCTGAACGACTTCGCCCCCTTCGATGTGATCCTCGATCCGGTGGGCGCGAACTACGCTGCATTGAACGTGAAACTTTTGTCAGTTGACGGCCGTTGGGTGTTGATCGGCCTGATGGGCGGGCGCTCGACCGAACTCGATCTGGCGCAGGTACTGGGCAAGCGTATCCAATTGCTCGGCTCGACCTTGCGCAGTCGTGACGATCAGTTCAAGGCCGACCTGATCAGTGAGCTGGGGCACCAGGTGTGGCCGCTGTTCACCGACAAACGCCTGAGCCCCCAACTGGCCAGGACCTTTGCGATCAAGGATGCCGAAGCGGCGTTCGCGGAGCTGGCGACCAATAAGGTGTCTGGGAAGTTGGTGTTGGTGATCGATGAGAGCCTGAGCTGACTCCCGGAGCCGGGTGCGGACCAGTGGGAGCGAGCCTGCTCGCGATGGCGGTGTGTGGCATTCAGCGTGGACACCGCCAGCCCAGTCCCGGTAGGCGCTTTGTCGCTTGCACCTGCATTGTCCGATAAACGGCCTCTGCTTACCCCTGCAAACTGTCATTCCTGACAGTAGACGCAACACCCCATCCGCCCGTTAATAACCCCACCGGTTGTAGGCCACGCCCCCTCTGCGGCGAGCACCCGACGCAAGGGTATTTCCATGAAAAAGTCTGCTGACCCTGCCGCATCAGGCAATGACAACTTATTGCGCCTTGATCCGCTGCACATCCCCAACATGGCCCCTGCGTTCGAAGACTACGCCGGCGGCATCGGGGTCGGGCTGGTCGAGGATGGGTTGAAATGCTACGTCGATATCTGGTTCCCCAACGGTGACGGCGACGCGATTGCCTTCTACTGGAACAACGCACAAACCCCGGTCTGGAACCACACCATCGATGATAATCCCCCTGATCGGCTGCCGATTCAGCTCAACAGGGGACTTGTCCGGGAAGGCGATGTCGACCCGGTGTTCTACAGCGTGACCCGTCCCTCGCAAACTCCCGTGGACTCGCCACGGCAGAAGTTTCTGGTCAAGCTTAATCGCCCCGGCGGCTATGACGATCAACCGTCAATCCCCGGCCATTCCGGGCTGCGCTATGAGGTGCCCCAGGAGATTATCGACAACGGTGTCGGCCCCAGCGAAGCCGACGCCGGGGTGGACATCACCATCTTTCACTATGAACACATGCGCAAGAACGACCGTATTCGCCTGGCCTGGGGGCGAGCGACGGTGGAGCACCTTGTCCAGCCGGACGAGGTGGACACGGATATCACCATTCATGTCGACAGAGCGACGATCGAGGCTGGTCGTGAGGGGCAGGTCACCATCGCTTATCAGGTGGTGGATGTCTGCAACAACTACCCTGATGAACGCGCGCCCTGGTCTGCCGATACCACCGTGGTGGTCGATCTGAACGGTAATCGCCTCGATGCACCGCAGGTGCTGGTCAATGGTATCCCCACCCAGACGATCGACCTCGAACAACTGGCGGGCGCCGATGTCATTTGCCGGGTGTACACCCACCCAACCGACTATCTGGTGGGCGATACCTTGCGCCTGACCTGGGTCGGCACGCCTGCACAGGGTGATTCCCAGGTCATCGTCGGGCCGCTCGACAAAACCGTCGAGTACGTGCCGTTTCCATACGACTTTTCGATCCCCAATGAAGACGTGGTCGCCATCGCCAAAGGCCGAGCGTCGGTGTCCTACGTTCGGATCAGAAATGGCGAAGCGGATCGTCCATCGAACAATGCTTCCGTGACGGTCGTCGGCGACATCCAGCAGCCGGCCAGACCCGACATTATCGAGGCGACGGGCAGTGCCCTGGACCCGGACCTGAATTTCTACACCGTCTCAATCCCCTATTACCCAGGTCGCCAGCCCGGCGACCATCTCTACATCCTGTTTGAAGGCCTCGACGCCAGCAACAGTCCAACGAGTTTCGACGATAACGCCTACGTCGGCTCGGAGGCGGATGGCCAACCGGTTCTGCGCAACGTGAACAAGGCCGAAATCAAGAAACTCGATGGCGGCTCGCTCACGGTTTATTACTGGATCAACAGCCAACGCAAATCCTTGGAGCTGCAACTGGCCGTGGGCAGCGGGCAAGCGGAAATGTTAAAGCCCAACGTTATCGAGGCCGACAGTAACGATGTGCTGGACCCGGCCAAGGTGAATCCCAATGTGGGGGCCAATGTCATTGTTCCTTTCA
>NZ_JAKUDH010000046.1:0-9624 GCF_031570495.1 Pseudomonas sp. JL2 | reverse complement strand
CCCCTGTGGGAGCGAGCCTGCTCGCGATGACGGCGGCCCATTCAGCACCACCGGTTCAGGCAGACCGCTATCGCGAGCAGGCTCGTTCCCACAGTTTTGATCGCGGTGTTCACAGATTCTATGCCCGCCACAGAGCCCCTGTGGGAGCGAGCCTGCTCGCGCTGACGGCGGCCCATTCAGCCCCACCGGTTCAGGCAGACCGCTATCGCGAGCAGGCTCGTTCCCACAGTTTTGATCGCCGGTGTTCTGGTCTTTCCAAGTCCTACCTGGTAACGCTGTGGTATGACGACTTCTGTTTTTTATGATGTGAGAAATAACCTCTTCGCTATGGAGACCCCATCATCTGTTGGTTTTTGTGTGATTTACCGGTTGACAGTCTGACGGAAACGTCCGAATAATCAGCTACGTTGTATGACGACATACAAATAAAAATCACAATACATGGTGTTCTTCCCCCTATGAGAATCACAGGCGTTCACGTCGAAGTCTTTTCCACCCCTTCGCGCCGCGCTCAAGACAGCGCCGGCCACGCTCATCCGGGCGAGGAGGTTCTGATCAAGATGGCCTTGCTGCGAATTGGCTGCGATGACGGCAGCGAGGGCTATGCCTTCGGTCCGCCTGAGTTGGTTCGTCCGCACATCATCGAGTCCTTTGTGCGCAAGGTGCTGATCGGCCGGGACCCAATGGACCGCGAAAGCATCTGGCAAGACTTGGCGCACTGGCAGCGCGGCAGCGCCGGGCAGTTCACCGACCGCGCGTTGGCGCTGGTGGAACAAGCGCTGTGGGACCTGGCCGGGCGCAAGCTCAAGTTGCCGGTACACAAGCTGATTGGCGGCTATCGCGACAAAGTGCCGGCGTACGGTTCGACGATGTGTGGCGATGATCTGCCGGGGGGCTTGTCCACGCCGGACGAGTACGGCCAGTTCGCCGAAAAACTGGTCCAGCGCGGCTACAAGGCCATCAAGTTGCACACCTGGATGCCGCCGATTTCCTTCGCCCCGAATCCGCAGATGGACATTCAAGCCTGCGCCGCCGTGCGGGAGGCAGTCGGTCCGGACATCGCGCTGATGCTCGACGGCTACCACTGGTACAGCCGCATGGACGCGCTGACCATTGGCAGGGCGCTCGAGCAACTCAATTTCGCCTGGTTCGAAGAACCGATGATGGAAGATTCCGCTGAGTCCTATGCCTGGCTGGCGGCCAATCTGGACATCCCGGTACTGGGCCCGGAAAGCATCGCCGGCAAGTTCCACAGCCGCGCCAGTTGGGTCACCCATAAGTCCTGTGACATCCTGCGCGCGGGCGTGGCCGGGGTCGGGGGGATCGGGCCGTGCCTGAAGGTGGCGCACCTGGCCGAGTCGTTCGGCATGGACTGTGAAGTCCACGGCAATGGCGCGGCGAACCTGGCTGTAGTCGGTGCAATCAGCAATTGCCGCTGGTACGAGCGCGGCCTGTTGCATCCCTTCCTCGACTACGAAGAAGTCCCTGCGCACCTCAATAGCATCGTCGACCCGATGGACGCCGACGGTTTTGTGCACCTGTCTGATCGGCCTGGGTTGGGCGAGGACATCAACTTCGCGTATATCGAGGCCAATACCTTGTCTCGACATTGATCGCGCACCACGTCCGCGGCCGATAGCTGCCCGGACGACAAGTCTTTATAAATATAAGAAAGGACTGAACCATGAAACTCTGGCCCAAGCGCCTGACCAGGCTGCTGTGTGTCACCGTGGCCCTGTGCACAGTGCAGGTGCCCGTCAGCCTGGCTCAAGGCGAAACGCCCGCCGACCAATTGGTGGTGGGCATGAGCATGATAAACCTGCTGTCCCTGGACCCCGCCGCGGCAACCGGCCTGGAGGTCGCCGAGGTTAACGCCAACGTTTATGACATGCTCCTGGAGCAGGACGCGGCGCAACCGGACACGCTGATCCCGGCCCTGGCGAAAACCTGGGAGGTCAGCCCCGACCGCATGCGCCTGACCTTCCAGTTGCGCGATGACGTGCGTTTTCACTCCGGCGCACCGCTCACCGCGCAAGACGTCGCCTGGTCGCTACAACGGGTGGTCACCCTCAACCGCGCCCTGGCTTCGACCTGGAAAGCCTACGGTTTCACCGCCGACAACGTCAGCAAACTGATGCGCGCCGAAGGGCCGCATACCTTTGTCATGGACCTGCCGCGCAGCACCGACCCGATGCTGGTGCTTAACACTCTGGCGACCTCTCCCAGCGCCTTCATCATTGATCGCTCGGTCGCTTTGCAACATCAGGTCGGTGATGATCAGGGCGCCGCGTGGCTGGCGACCCACACAGCCGGCTCCGGTGCCTTCAAGCTCGACATCTGGCGCGCCAACGACGTGATTCTGATGAGTCGTCATGACGACTATTGGCGCGGCCCCGCGAAGTTGCGCCGGGTGATCATGCGCAACATGACCGAGTCCCAGGCCTTGCGCCTGATGGTCGAGCGCGGTGACCTGGACGTCGCCCGAGGCATGGCGGCCACCGACATCAAGGCGCTGGGCAAGGTCGATGAGGTACGCATCCAGAGCATCGCCCGTGGCACGCTGTATTACGTGGCGATGAGCATGCAACAGCCGCTGTTCCAGGACATCCGCGTGCGCCAAGCCATCCGCCTGCTGATCGACTACCAGGGCATCAACGATGTGGTGATGCCGCACTACGGGGTGATCAATCAGCGGCCGATGCAACTGGGGCTGCCGGCACGCCTGGAAGATCCTGGCTATCGCCTGGATGTGGCCGAGGCGAAGCGTCTGCTGGCAGCGGCGGGGCACGCCGAAGGCTTCAAGGTGAGCATCCGCTCGCTGACCGATCCGCCGTTCATCAACATCGCCACCAGCCTGCAAGCGACGCTGGCCCAGGCAGGTATCCAGGCCACGATCATCACCGGCACGGGAAATCAGATTTACGGTGCAATGCGCGACCGCCAGTTCGACATCCTCGTCGGTCGTGGTGGTGGCGGGGCGGAGCGTCATCCGCATTCAAGCCTGCGGGCCCTGGTCTACAACCCGGACAACCGCACCGAAGCCAAGCTGAGCAACTTCCAGGGCTGGCGCACCTCGTTCTTCAACCCGCAGCTCAATCAGTTGATCGAGCAGGCCGAGCGCGAGCAAGACCCCGAGCGCCAGCGGGAAATGTACGCGCAGATCCAGACCCTCTACGACCAGCAGGCCGGAGCAATCATGCCGGTTTCACAGATGGTCGACGAAGTGGTGATCCACGCCGACGTGCGCAACTACATCGGCCATACCGCCGCCACCACACGTCTTCGGGACGTTTACAAGCAGCGCTGAAATCGACGGCCGCAGGGCCAAGGCAGGAATGAACATGTCGACTGCATCCTTTTCAATCTGGACATCCCGGGTCGCTTCGGCGTCCCGGCGCAGCGGGTCGGTGGCGGTGACGCTGCTGGGGCTGCTGCTACTGACCTTTTTCATCGGACGGGTCATGCCCCTGGACCCGGTGCTGGCCATCGTCGGCCCGGACGCTGACGCCTCGGCCTACGCCCAGGTGTATCAAGAGCTAGGCCTGGACAAACCGTTGTGGACGCAGTTCGCGATCTACCTCGGCGACCTGCTGCACGGTGACTTCGGCATGGCCTTGCTGACAGGCAACCCGGTCATCACCGACATCGCCCGGGTCTTCCCGGCCACCTTGGAACTGGCCACCCTGGCCATTCTGTTCGGCGTGTTGGCGGGCTTGCCGCTGGGCGTCTACGCGGCGACACATCAGGGGCGTGCCGGGGACCATATCGCGCGGCTGATCACGCTGTTCGGCTACTCCACGCCGATTTTCTGGATCGGCATGATGGCCTTCCTGGTGTTCTACGCCTGGCTGGGTTGGGCCGGTGGCGTCGGGCGCATCGGCCTGGCTTATGACGGGCTGATCCCCAAACACACCGGGCTGCTGTTGATCGACACCGCCTGGTCCGGCGATTGGGAGGCCTTTCGCAGCGCGTTGCGCCACATCCTGCTGCCGGCGGTGATCCTCAGTTTCAACTCGGTGGCTTACATCAGCCGCATGACCCGCAGCTTCATGCTCGAGCAGCTGTCCCAGGAGTACATCATCACCGCCCGGGTCAAGGGTTTGTCCCAGCGGCGAATCGTCTGGGGCCATGCCTTCGGCAACATCCGCGTGCAGCTGTTGACCATCGTTGCGCTGGCCTACGGCGGGCTGTTGGAAGGCGCGGTGCTGATCGAAACCGTATTTGCCTGGCCGGGCTTCGGTCAGTACCTGACCAGCAGCCTTTTGCTTGGCGACATGAACGCGGTGATGGCCTGTGTCCTGCTGATCGGCCTCATCTTCGTGACGCTGAACCTGATCAGCGACGCGCTGTACAAGATCTTCGACCCGAGGACTCGCTAATGAACCTGCCTCTTGCTTCCAGCGCAGCCGGCAGTGCCGCGCTGCCATCTTCAAGTACGGCAGCGATGGCCGTCAGTGCCTTGCGCCTGCTGCGTTTCCTGCTGCGCAACCCGATGACCTTTGCCGGCCTGATCGTTGTCTCGACCCTGATGCTGGTTGCGGTTTTCGCGCCATGGATTGCCGGTCACGATCCGCTGTTGCAGAACCTTGCCGGGGCGTTGCAAGCACCCAGCAGCGTCCACTGGTTCGGCACTGACGAATACGGTCGCGATGTCTTCGCCCGCTTGGTTTACGGCTCGCGCATCACCCTGTACATCGTTTTGCTGGTGACCGTGATTGTCGGGCCAATCGGCTTGCTGGTGGGCACGGTGTCCGGTTACTTCGGCGGTTGGGTCGACAGCCTGTTCATGCGCATCACCGACATCTTCATCTCGTTTCCCAGCCTGGTCCTGGCGCTGGCGTTCATCGCTGCCCTCGGCCCGGGCCTTGAGCATGCGGTGATCGCCATCGCACTGACCGCCTGGCCGCCGATTGCCCGACTCGCTCGCGCTGAAACCCTGCCGCTGCGCAACGCTGACTTCGTCGTGGCGGTGCAGCTTCAAGGCGCGTCGAGTACCCGGGTCATCCTGCGCCACATCATTCCGATGTGCCTGTCCTCGGTGATCATCCGCCTGACCATGAACATGGCGAGCATCATTCTCACCGCCGCCGCCCTGGGCTTTCTCGGCCTCGGCGCCCAGGCACCGTTGCCGGAATGGGGCGCTATGATCTCGACCGGACGGCGCTACATGCTCGAAAGCTGGTGGCTGGTGGCGGCGCCCGGTGCGGCGATCATGCTGGTCAGCCTGGCCTTCAACCTGTTGGGCGACGGTTTGCGCGACGTCCTTGACCCACGTAGCCAATCCTGAGGAGCAGCCCCATGACTGAGATAAAACTTGCCGTACAGGACTTGTGTGTGGAGTTTCGCAACGCCGGCAAAATCTCCCGCGCGGTGCGTGACGTGTCGTTTACTTTGGGTCGGGAAAAACTCGCCATCGTTGGTGAATCCGGCTCGGGCAAGTCCACCGTTGGCCGCAGTCTCTTGCGCTTGCATCCGCCGACGGCGCGAGTCACCGCCAAGACGTTGCGTTTTGCCGATATCGACTTGCTGGCCGCCAGCGAAAAGCAGATCCAGGCGATTCGCGGTGCGCGCATGTCGATGATCATGCAAGACCCCAAGTACTCGCTGAACCCGGTGGTGCGGGTCGGCGAACAAATCGCCGAGGCCTATCTGGCCCATCACAAAGTGCCCCATCGCGAGGCCCGCGAACGCGCCTTGGACATGCTCGCCAAGGTACACATTCGCGACCCGCAGCGGGTCTACGACCTGTACCCCCATGAAGTCTCGGGTGGCATGGGCCAGCGCATCATGATCGCCATGATGGTGATCACCGACCCCCAGGTGATCATCGCCGACGAACCGACCTCGGCCCTCGACGTCTCGGTGCGCCGCCAGGTGCTCAACGTGTTGGAGGAGTTGGTCAGCGAGCGCGACCTCGGGCTGATTTTCATCAGCCACGATTTGAATCTCGTGCGGAATTTCTGTGACCGCGTGCTGGTGATGTACGCCGGCCGCGTGGTCGAGTCGATTGCCGCCGCCGACCTGGATCAAGCCAGCCATCCCTATACCCGTGGCCTGCTGGCCGCACTGCCGAGCCTGGATCATCGGCGCGCCACGCTGCCGGTGTTGCAGCGTGACCCGCAGTGGTTGAATGCTTGAGGAGCCTGTCATGAGCATGATTGAAATCGCCGGCCTGAACCTTTGTTTTGGCACCGGCGCGGCACTGAACGCGGTATTGCACGACGTCGATTTGAGTGTTGCCGAAGGCGAGGCATTCGGCCTGGTAGGGGAGTCCGGTTCGGGCAAGACCACCGTGCTGCGCTGTCTGGCCGGGCAGTATCAGCATTGGACCGGGCAACTGCAGATCGCCGGCCAGGCCGTGACCCGCAACCTGCCGCTGAACCACTATCGTACGGTGCAGATGGTGTTCCAGGATCCCTACGCCTCGCTGCATCCGCGCCACACCATTGATGCCGCGTTGCAGGAACCGTTGCGCATCCACGGCATCGACGGGCGTGCGCAGAAGGTCAGCGAGATCCTGCGCAAGGTCGGCTTGAACGACAGCTTCCGCTTTCGTTACCCGCATCAATTATCCGGTGGCCAGCGCCAGCGCGTGGCGATCGCCCGCGCGTTGATCCTGCGTCCCCGGGTGCTGTTGCTGGACGAACCGACCTCGGCGCTGGATGTCTCGGTGCAGGCGGAAATCCTCAACCTGCTGGCCGACTTGCGCCGCCAGGAAGGCCTGACCTACCTGATGGTGACCCACGATCTGGCGGTGGTTGCGCACTTGTGCGATCGGGTCGCGGTGATGCAGCAGGGCAGGGTGGTGGAGACGCTCGACAGTCAGCTTCTGGCGAGTGACGGTGCCACGCACGCGTACACCCGTTTGCTGGTGCAGGCCAGTCGCGACATACAAGGCATCCCTGTCGCCGTTTGAATTAAACCCTGATTCATCAGTTGCACTTGTTTTAACCCGTAAAAGACGTTGAACCCCAGGTTTCAATGCCGCGCACGCGCTCGCCTGTGATTTAGCGTTTAACCCAACTAACCCGTTCAACCAACAAGAATAAAAAAACATGAAAAAGACATTGGTAATACTTTCTCTCGCTTCCTTGTTTACTTCGGTTATTGCCCAGGCCGATACCGGCTATATCAATGTACGCCACCAATATGCGGAAAAAAGTCGCATGCATGCCGACCGTGCCAAGTTTGGTATTCGGCTGGACAGTGGCTTGGGTCTGGAGGGTGAACTCAAATACAAGACCGCCGGTGACCGGCAAGACGTCGCCTTCGACAATACCGTCGGCAGCGGTCATGAATTTACCGTCAACTACCAGCACAAGATCAATGATCGCTGGATGCTGACGCCCTCGTTGGCCCTGGACAGCGACGAAGAATCCACCACCTACAAGCTGGGCCTGCGCCTGGGTTACCGCGTGACCAAAGAGTTGAGCATCGCCGGTCGCTACCGTTTGGATTCAGCCAAACTGGACCGCGACAAGATCGACCGTGACGTGCCGCATAATGGGCAGGACGATCAGACGGTCAACCGTTACGATGTATATATCAACTATGGCCCCCAAGGACCGTGGGCCTATGAATATCAGTTGACTTACTTCGATGCCGACTACATTCGCTATAACGGCGGCACCGACGATTATGAACAGAACGCCGTGGTCAAATACCAGTGGGATAAACGCTGGGCACCGTTCTTTGAAGTGGGTGATATTAAAGTCAACTCGGTCGACAGCGATCGCCAGTTGCGGCTGCGGGTCGGTGTTAAATACAGCTTCTTCTAAATTGTAGGAGCACGGGTCGACGCTAAGTCTGTGAACACCGGGATCAAAACTGTGGGAGCGAGCTTGCTCGCGATGGCGTCGGATCGGCAGACATCGATGTTGAATGTACCGCCGTCATCGCGAGCAAGCTCGCTCCCACAGGGGGGCGGGGGGTCATTCGTTGTAAAAAGCCTGCCGCTGCTGCGTTTCACACAGGCGCATGCGGCTATTGCTCAAATGCAGGTACATGGCCGCCCGCGCCGCGTCGACATTACCACTGGCGATGGCGTCGAAGATCTGTTGATGTTCGGCGTTGATCCCCTGCAGGTAGGCGCTGCGATCACTCTGCCCGGAATAGGCGGAGTTCATCCGGGTACGTGGGATCAGCTTGGTACCCAGGTGCTTCATGATGTCGATCAGGTAGTAATTGCCAGCGGCCTTGGCGATTTTCAGATGGAACTGGAAATCGGCATTGATGGTGGTGCCGGACTTTTCCGGGCCTTGCAGCAACGCTTCCAGCGCCTGGGCCAGTTCGGCCAGGGCTTGGGGCGTGGCGCGCTCGGCAGCCATGCCGGCGGCCTGGACTTCCAGGCTCAGGCGAAACTCCAGCAGGTTGAGCACATCCGACAACGTGGCAATCGTCGCCGGCCCGAGGGTAAAGCCCTCCGGGGCCGGCATGTCCAGGACAAAGGTACCGACGCCATGCCGCGTCTCCACCAGCCCCGCCGCCTGCAAGCGCGACAGCGCTTCACGCACCACCGAACGACTGACGCCCTCGGCTTCCATGATATGCACTTCGGTGGGGAGCTTTTCGCCGCGCTTGAGAATGCCTTCACGCATGCGCTGGGCAAAGCGGTCCACCAGTGTTTCGGCGAGGCGGCGCGGTTTATTCAATGGAGATAACGCTTGATCCGTCATCGGCTTGCTCTAGTGTGATCAGCCGGCATTATAGTGCGTTTCGACGTTAGGTCGCGGCTATAATGCCGCGATCGTCTGGCTTTAATGGATAGGTGCAATGGACCGTGTCACACCCGATCGACGCCTGAGCATGACCCAGCAACTGGTGGTCGATCTGACGCAGCAGATACTGGCCGGCGAACTGCCCGCAGGCAGCAAACTGCCGACCGAGCAGGTCATCATCAAGGACCGTGGCGTCAGTCGTACGGTGGTTCGCGAAGCCATGTCGCGGTTGCAGGCCGAAGGCCTGGTGGAAACGCGTCACGGCATCGGCACCTTCGTGGTCGACACCGCCCGCCCGGGGGATTTCCAGGGTAGCAAGCACGTCAAGGGTGGCGCGTACGACGCGCTGGCGGTGATCGAATTGCGCCAGAGCCTGGAAGTCGAAGCCGCTGGCATCGCCGCCCAACGCGCTACGCCGCAGCAGTTACTGGCGATGCGTGAAGCGCTGGATGTGGCGAACGCTTCTGAAGCCGCGGATGCCGAAAGCGCCCAGGTGGATTTCGAATTTCATTTACAGATCGCCCAGTGCACCGGCAACAGCTTCTTTATCGATGCCATGGCCCATGTGGGCAATACGTTGATCGCGGTGGTTCAACAGGCGGGGCCAGCTGTCACGGCTGAGAATCGCGCCTTGGTGATTCGTGAGCGCGAGCAAATCTACGCAGCGTTGGCGCGCCATGATGCCGAAGCAGCCCGTGCTTCGATGCGGTTACATTTGATCAACATGCTGCAGCGGGTGCGGGGAGCGGTTGAGTCGACGACGCAATAACCTCCACAAAACCTGTGCCCACCACACCCCCCTGTGGGAGCGGGCTTGCTCGCGAAGACGGCGACCCATCCAACATCACCGTTTCAGACAGACCGCCATCGCGAGCAGGCTCGCTCCCACAGTTTTGATTGACGGTGT
>NZ_JAKUDH010000045.1:0-10267 GCF_031570495.1 Pseudomonas sp. JL2 | reverse complement strand
GGTGTCCAGAATTACTTGACCAGTTCAGGCTCGCTCCCACAGGGTTATTCGTGGCAGTTATAAAGCGATCGGTTTGCGCCCGGCAAACGAATGCGCCAGCGTCCCGCCGTCCACCAGTTCCAGCTCGCCGCCCAGCGGCACGCCATGAGCGATGCGTGAGGCGATCAGGCCCTTATTGTTGAGCAATTGCGCGATGTAGTGGGCGGTGGCTTCGCCTTCGACCGTCGGGTTAGTGGCGAGGATGACTTCGGTGAAAGTCCCGGCCTCTTCGATCCGCGCCATCAGTTGCGGAATGCCGATGGCTTCCGGTCCCAGGCCGTCGAGCGGAGACAAATGCCCCTTGAGCACGAAATAACGGCCGCGAAAACCGGTCTGCTCCACGGCGTACACATCCATGGGACCTTCCACGACGCATAGCAGGCTGTCGTCCCGACGCGGGTCGGCGCATTGCGGGCAGAGGTCGTCTTCAGTGAGGGTGCGGCATAAACGGCAATGCCCTACCCCTTCCATGGCCTGGCTCAGGGCCAGAGCCAGACGCGAACCGCCGCTGCGATCACGCTCAAGCAATTGCAACGCCATGCGCTGAGCAGTTTTCTGACCCACACCCGGCAAAGTTCGCAGGGCGTCGATCAGTTGGCGAATCAAAGGGCTGAAGCTCATGGAGGAAATGTCCGACATAACAACGAGACGCGGTTTATACCCGCGCCTCCGATTAGCGTCAAATACTCAATCCTGCGCCACCCGCACCACCAGCTTGCCGAAGTTGCGCCCTTCAAGCAGGCCGATAAAGGCCTGTGGGGCATTCTCAAGGCCATCGACCACGTCTTCGCGGAACTTGACCTTGCCGTCACGCACCCAAGGCGCCATGGCGCTGATGAACTCCGGCTGACGACCACTGAAATCGTCGAACACGATAAACCCCTGGATCCGCACGCGCTTGGTCAGCAAGGTGCGCTGCAATTGCGGCAAGCGATCCGGGCCGCTAGGGGCTTCATGCTCGTTGTAGGACGCGATCAGGCCACAGAGGGGAATCCGCGCCTTGGCGTTGAGCAGCGGCACCACGGCGTCGAACACCTTGCCACCGACGTTTTCGTAATAGATGTCGATGCCCTTGTCGCAAGCCCGGGCCAGTGCCTCGGCAAAGTCATCGCGCTTGTGATCGACACAGGCGTCGAACCCCAACTCGTCGACCACGTACTTGCATTTCTCGGGGCCGCCGGCCACACCGACCACCCGCAGGCCCTTGATCTTCGCCACCTGGCCGACCACCGAGCCGACTGCGCCCGAGGCCGCCGCGACCACCAGGGTTTCCCCGGCCTTGGGCTGACCGATCTCCATCAGGCCCATGTACGCGGTCATGCCCGGCATGCCCAGCACACCCAGCGCCATCGACGGGCTGGGCAGCCCGGACGGGATCGGAATGACATTGCGGCCATCGCTGACAGTGTGGCTCTGCCACCCTGTAGCGCCCACCACCAGATCCCCCTCCTGAAACTTCGGATGCATCGAACGTTCGACCCGGCTGACAGCACCACCGGTCATCACCTCATCGATTTCCACCGGCGCGGCGTAGGAAGGTGCGTCGCTCATCCGTCCGCGCATGTAAGGGTCCAATGAGAGAAACAGCGTCTTGAGCAGGATCTGCCCCTCCTGCAGCTCCGGCAACGTCACCTGCTCCAAACGGAAGTTGTCCGGGGTGGGAGCACCTGTGGGGCGGGAGGCGAGGACGATGCGCTGGTGGGTGGTCGATGCTTGTGACATGGAAGCGTCTCCTTGATCGTTGAGTGGCACTTACAGGAAGCAGACCATTGCCGGCGGGGCGGCGTTCGATGTTTGTTCAGTGGGTACTGGTGGGAGCAAGGCTTGCCCGCGATGCAGACGCCTCGGTTCGTCGCAGCGGCGCGTCATCGTTCATCGCGGGCAAGCCTTGCTCCCACAGGTAAAGTTTCTAGCGCACTCGCCTTGTGACACAAACAAAAATGCCAGGCGCGATGCCTGGCATTGTATGTAGCCCATCCCGATCGGGATGGCGAGTCAGAACGGCAGTTTCATGCCCGGCGGCAGTTGCATGCCAGCGGTCATGCCGGACATTTTGTCCTGGCTGTTGGCTTCGATCTTGCGCACTGCGTCATTGACGGCGGCGGCGAACAGGGCTTCGAGCATTTCCTTGTCGTCTTCGCTCAGGCCTTCGACCACGCTCGGGTCGATGCTCACGCGCTTGATATCGTGGCGACCGGTCATGACCACGGTCACCATGTCGCCGCCGGACTTGCCGGTGACTTCGGCGTTGGCCAGTTCTTCCTGCATCTTGGCCATTTTTTCCTGCATCTGCTGCGCCTGCTTCATCAGGCCGGCCATGCCACCTTTCATCATGGGAATCACCTCGAAAGTACTTGGATAAACACCGCGCCCGGCCCGTTCGGCCTGACGCTTTCAGTTATGAGCCCTGGGTCACCGGGGCCTCGACAGGTTCGATAGTATCGTGACGGACCACGGCACCGAACTGTTGCATCATTTGCTGGATGAACGGATCACCGTGGATCGACTCCTCGGCTTCGCGCTGACGGTCGGCACGGCGGCGGGACGCGGCCTGGGCCGGCGTCTCCTGCTCAGGCTTGATCAGCTCGATGCTCAGCGTCAGCGTGCGCTGGTGATACTGGTTCAGTGCATCGTTGAGACGGCGCTGCTGCGTGGCGTTGAACAGCGCGCTGTGGGCCGGGTCCAGGTGCAGCAGCCAGTGGTCGCCCTCCACGGAGATCAGCGTGCAGTTGGCGGCAATGCTGCCGGTCATGCCGGTAATCGGCAGTTTCGGGAACAGCTCCAGCCATTGCAGGGCCAGCCCGGTAGCCGGCATCGCCGCCGGTTCAGGCTCGGGCTCCGGGGCCGGCTCGGCGGCGTGCTCGCTGGCCAGTTCATCCAGATAGCTGTAGGCCGAATCCATGTCCGGTTCGATGTAATCCTCGTCCAGTGGCGGCTCATCATCCAGGTCCATGCCCGGTGTGGCGACATCAACGTCCGCCACCGTGGGCTCAGGCACCGGTGCAGCCACCCACTCGGGCGCGTCGGGCACCACGCTATCGGGCGTAGGCATGGGCATCGGCGGCAGTTCGGGTTGCTCGGCGACGGTTTCCAGCACCGGCTCCACCGTGGGCTGCTGGACGACCTGAGCCTCGACCGGGTCGTTCCAGGGCAGGTCGACCACTTCTTCGGCAACCGGCTGCGGCAACGCCTCGACGACAGGCTCGGGCTCGGGCTCAGGCGCCGCGACGACAGGCACCGGGGCCGGTTGCTCAACCGCTGCCGGGGCAGAGGCCACTGCCGGCGCAACGACGGGCGCGGCAGCCACTGGCTTGGCGGAATCAGCTGTGGCCTGGCTGATCCCCACTGGCTTTAGCGGTTGCCTCGGGGCGTTGTCCGTGTCGGCTGGCCGGAACGCGAGCATCCGCAGCAGCACCATTTCGAAACCACCGCGCGGATCCGGCGCCAGGGGTAGGTCGCGCCGACCGATCAGCCCCATCTGGTAGTAGAACTGCACGTCTTCGGCCGGCAGCGCCTGAGCCAGTGCCAGCACCCGATCGCGGTCGCCATGACCGTTGTCGACACCCTCGGGCAAAGCCTGGGCGATGGCGACACGGTGCAACACGTTGAGAATTTCCGATAGCACGCCATTCCAGTCCGGCCCCTGCTCGGCCAGGTGACGCACCGCTTCGAGCAACGCCTTGGCGTCGCCGTCGATCAGCGCATGCAACACGTCGTAGACCTGGCCGTGGTCGAGGGTGCCAAGCATGGCCCGCACATCGGCGGCCATGACCTTGCCTTCACCAAAGGCAATGGCCTGGTCGGTCAGACTCATGGCGTCACGCATCGAACCATCGGCGGCGCGACCCAGCAGCCACAGCGCATCGTCTTCGAACGGTACATTCTCGACACCCAACACGTGGGTCAGATGCTCGACCACCCGCTCCGGGGTCATGTTCTTGAGGGAGAACTGCAGGCAGCGGGACAAAATCGTTGCAGGAAGCTTCTGCGGGTCGGTGGTCGCCAGGATGAACTTGACGTAGGGCGGCGGCTCTTCGAGGGTCTTGAGCAGCGCATTGAAGGAATGGCTGGAAAGCATGTGCACTTCGTCGATCAGGTAGACCTTGAAGCGCCCACGGCTTGGCGCGTACTGCACGTTGTCGAGCAGTTCACGGGTGTCTTCGACCTTGGTGCGGCTGGCGGCGTCGATCTCGATCAGGTCGACGAAACGGCCTTCGTCGATTTCCCGGCATACCGAGCACTCGCCACACGGCGTCGAGGTAATACCGGTTTCACAATTCAGGCACTTGGCGATGATCCGCGCGATGGTCGTCTTGCCGACGCCGCGCGTGCCGGTGAACAGGTAGGCGTGATGCAGCCGCTGGCTGTCCAAGGCATTGATCAGGGCCTTGAGCACATGGGTCTGGCCGACCATTTCGCGGAACGAGCGCGGACGCCATTTACGTGCAAGAACCTGATAACTCATCGAAAACCATCGCCACTGGAAAGCAGAAGCGGCTAATGCTAGCGGAGCAGGGGCGAAATTGCATCCGGTGTGCTCGTCTAATCTGTCTAAGCTTGGGTCAGGGGCCTGGTTGCCGACAGGATTTTGCACCATCAGGAGAGTTTATGCGTTCGGCCATGGGGGCTTTGCTGTTATTGGGTTCAGGGTGTTTTGCTGGCGAAATTCCGTTGCGTTTCGCCATTACCGATAGCTGGGCCATGCCCATGGTGCAGACTGAAGAAGGTCGCCCGATCCAGGGTATCATCCCCGAGGTAATGACCCGTCTGGCGGCCCAGGTGGGGATGCCGGCGCAGTTTCATGTGCTGGCCCGCGCCCGGCTGGACAATGCCATGAACCACGGCGAAGTCGACGTACGGTGTTATGTCACCCCCGAGTGGGTAAAGGATACGGGTGGCAATTACCTGTGGAGCGTCCCGCTGTTTTTCCAGCGCGACGTGCTGGTGGGCACGGCCAGCTCTCCCAAGGTGGTGACGCCCGCCACCCTGCCCCACCAGCCGGTCGGGACCGTCCTCAGCTATACCTACCCGACCTTGCAGCCGTTATTCGACGGCGGGCATCTGCGACGTGACGATGCACGCAGCCAGGAACAAGTCCTGGCCAAGCTTCTGGCCGGGCGCTATCGCTACGCGGTGAGCAATCAATGGGCGCTGGACTGGTTCAATCAACGACATCCCCCAGACCGGCAACTGCGTGCCGTGGCGGTTCTCCAGGAGCGCGTGCTGGGCTGTTATGTGCGCGATGATCAAAACATTCCGGCCCAACGCATTCTGCGCACCTTATTGAAGATGAAAACGTCGGGGGAAATCGACGCGATCATCCAGTCCTACACCGGACATAAAGAGTCGCCGCAAGCCGGATCCGATTCGCCCTGAACGTCCGACTGATGCTGCCATTGCGGCGGCGAAACAAATCCTTTCACCCAGCCAGGCACCTGGTCGGGTGGCATGGGCCGGGCGATGAAATAGCCTTGGGCCACTTCGCAGCCCAGGCGCAGCAGCAATTGACCATGCTCCAGGCTGTCCAGCCCCTCCGCCACCACCTGGCGCCCAAACGCCCTGGCCAAACCGATGACCGCTTCGGTCAGCGCCAGATCATCGCGGTCATTGAGTATGTCGCGGACAAAGGTCTTGTCGATCTTGATGGTCTGCGTGCGCAGGTGTTTGAGGTCATTGAGCGAACAGTATCCCGTGCCGAAACCGCCCAGGGAAAACCCCACGCCCAAGGCCTGGCACGCCTGGAGACAGGCGCTGACGTGGGCAAGGTTTTCCACCGCCAAGGATTCAACGATCTGCAGATCCAGCATGCGCGGCGACACCGCCGGGTGCCGTTGCAGCACCTGCCGCAACCGCTCGACGAAATCTGCCCGCTGGAAATGCCGCGCCGAGATATTGATGCTCACCGGCCAGACTTGCCCCGCGTGCTGCCATTGCTGCAACTGAATCAGCACCTGCTCCATGACCCACTCACCGATCTCGACGATCAGGTCGGTTTCCTCCACCAGCGGCAGGAACTCCCGGGGCGGTACCAGGCCCCGTT
Source organism: Pseudomonas sp. JL2 (assembly GCF_031570495.1). Classification (NCBI taxonomy): domain Bacteria; kingdom Pseudomonadati; phylum Pseudomonadota; class Gammaproteobacteria; order Pseudomonadales; family Pseudomonadaceae; genus Pseudomonas; species Pseudomonas sp. JL2. The sequence continues at coordinate 4,188 of NZ_JAKUDH010000045.1, read as the reverse complement.
GGGGGTGTTTCCAGCGCAGCAGCGCCTCGAGCCCCACCACCGTGCCATGGCGCATGTTGACCTTGGGCTGAAAATGCAGGCGCAATTCGTTGCCGGCCATGGCCTGCCGCACCCGCTCGACGGTCTGGTAAGTGGCCCGCACTTCCTGGTCCCGGGACACGTCGAACAAATGAAAGCGATTGCGGCCGCTCTGCTTGGCCACGTACATCGCCTGGTCGGCGTGGCGCAACAAGGTATCGGCGTCTTCGTTGTCACCGGGAAACAGGGTGACGCCAATGCTGGCGAAAACCTTGATGGCCTTGCCATCAATGGCATACGGCATGGAGACGGCAATCAGCACCCGGTTCAACGCGGCATGCAATTCCTCAAGCCCGCATACATGGCGCAGTACCAGCACAAACTCATCGCCGGCCAACCGCGCCACCACATCCTCCCCGCGCACGATGCTGCGCAGACGCCGAGCGACCTCCACCAGCAACTGGTCACCACTGGCATGGCCGTGACCGTCGTTCACGGCCTTGAAGCCATCCAGGTCAAGCATGCACACCGCCAGGGGCAAGCTCTGCGCCCTGGAAAACTCCAGGGCCTGATCCAGCAGGTCGGACAGGTAGGTGCGGTTGGGCAACCCGGTCAACACGTCGTGACCGACCCGCCATTGCAGCGAATGCAATAGCTGACGCTTCTCGCTGACATCAAAACGAATCGCCAGATAGCGTTCGATCCGACCGGTCGCGTCGTCGATCACCGGCACCAGGGTGGTATCGACCCAATGCAGCGTACCGTCCTTGGCTCGGTTGCAGATCTCACCCTTCCAGACCTGCCCCAGGGCGATGGTGCGCCACATGGCGCTGAAGAACTCGTCCGGGTGCTGGCCGGAGTTGATCACGCGATGGTTAGCCCCCAACAGCTCATCGCGCGGGTAGCCAAAAAGCTTACAGAACTGGTCGTTGACGTAGGTAATGCGCCCGCTCAGATCGGTTTCAGAAAAAATCGCGGCGGCGTCAACGGCTCTGCGGTACTTCTTATCCATCGAAGCAGTCATCCATGAGTCAGGCTCATTTGTCGCGCGCGGTTGCACCGCCCCAGGACAGGCGAAAAATCAACTAGGCTCAAACACCTTGAGATACGCTGGAGCGCGGGCCGTGGCGGTGCTACCTGAAGGCGCCAAGCGTCGCCTTGTGTACAACAAGAAAACGCAAGGCTCGCCTTTTTCGCACATCCAGGCTTCTGAAGCAGGTCACCAAATGCCCGTGCCAAAGGCCGATTCTACGAAACACATCACATTTTGCAAAGCAAGGTGATGGATCATGCGGTTGCCTAATGCAAAAATCTATCGTTAAGTTCTTGATTCTAAATGGGAATTAAGCGATGCAAATTTCAAGTTTGGGTCCGGCCATCAGACGCTATCGCAAAGTAGCGGGGCTTACTCAGGCTGAACTTGGCGAAAAAACCGGTTTTGACCCCAAAACCATCAGCCGCTTCGAAACCGGCACCTACACCCCGAGCATGGAAGCCTTGGTCTTGCTTGCCGACAAACTGGATGTGCAGCTCAAAGCATTTTTTGCCGACATGGACGATGAGGACGAACAGCGAGCGTACCTGTTTGGTGTCATACACAGAGCCACCGCAAAGGATCTGGGGAAGCTGATTGCGGCGGTAGACCAGGCACTGTCGAAGCCTTGAAGCAGACATGAAAAAAGAGGAGTCCGGGCTGTCGGTGTGCGACGGATCGGGTTCCTCTTTGGCTTTTTTGCTTGTTCGCTGTCCGGCTCTATTGAAAGGCTACTGTCACAAATTCCGAAGTGTATCCATCCGATCATGCAAGACACGAATCACCGCAATCCCATAAGCCGTGATCCGAAAGTAAATCATGTGTCGTTCGACACTACGTCGGCGATAACCAGTTCGAACATGGTCACAGGCTGGAGCTATCTTAGGCTGCTGCGCCAGTTCAGAAAACGCCGCAATGATGGTATCAACGTATCGATTGGCCTGCGCCACGCCCCATCGTTGGGCGGTATAGGTCCAGACAATTTCAAGATCACGCTCGGCGGCAGGTGTAAGGCGGTATTCAGCCATGCGCTGTCAGCATTCTCTTCTTGAACGCATCGGGATCGAATGGTTGAGGTTTTCCACTGGATTCACCCTCTTTCAGGGCGGACCGGATAGCCTCAAGTTCAGCGCTACGCTCCTGCTCGCGCCGAATCAGATCGCGAATGTATTCGCTATCATTGGTGTAGTGACCCGCTTCGATCTGAGCCTTGATCCAGCCGTCTTGTTGGTCGGTGACGGTGATGGTTTTTCGAACGGTACCCATGATGAGCCTCCGGGAAAATGATCGACTCACGCAAAATTATCATACTATTGGTGCGATATCGAGAATGAGCACTGCAAAGGCCCGTACGCAAATCCTTTGCCCCCTCCAGTCAAAAAGCCCCACTGCGCAGCAACGCACTGGAGCTCTTTGCTTTCCATCAGGCAGCAGAAAATATCGACCGGTAATCGATCAACAAACAAAGTAGATAAGAAAATTCGACAAACCTTGCGAACGAAGGCCTGGGCGTTATGGAGGCAACCCCACCAGCCACACCCCGGCACACAATGTTCCCGCTGTGGCTGCTTCCTTCCGGATCTGACCAGGTTCACGGGTAATCGTTGCGGGGGGACCGATGGGGTCACCATAACGACGCCCGCCTGACGGCGAGCCGCGCCATTGTACCTATCTGACGAGAAGTTACAACCGTTCGCGCCGGATTAAAAAACTGAAGATGTTCAAGCACTTGCCTGTGAGAACAAAGCTTGCTCCCACAAGTCGGGCGGTTACAGCAACACCTCGTCAGCCCGGCCGCCCTCCTCCTGGATCACCAGATGGATGAAATGCAGCTTGGTGATCACCGCGGCGGGTACGACGAACGGGTAGAAATCCGGTTGGCCCATGCTGCGCGACAGTTCGTTGAGCATGCCGGCCAGTTCGATCCAGGCGTTGACGAACGAAAGAAAGGCCACGCCCCCCGTATGTTCGGGGTCGAACAAGGTCTCGGGCGGGAACGGCTGGTAGTCGAAATCCATTTCCCCGGCGCTCATACCAAAACCCAGGGCCGTGTCCACCGCGTCCATCATATGCAGGTAATGCGCCCAGGTTTCCGCCCAGTCTTCCCAGGGATGCATGGTGGCGTAGGCGCTGACGTAGTGGGTTTGCCAGTCCAGCGGCGCGCCTTGCTGATAGTGACGCTCCAGGGCATCGCAATAGCTGGCCCGCTCGTCACCAAACTGCTCGCGAAATGCATCGAGCCAATGGCTGTTGGCGATCAACCGGTCCCAGTAGTAGTGCCCCACCTCATGACGAAAATGCCCGAGCAAAGTGCGATACGGCTCGCGCATCTGCTGGCGCACATGCTCGCGGTGGGCATCGTCGGCCTCTTTGATGTCGAGCGTGACCAACCCGCTGGCGTGGCCGGTGGTCGGAGGCGTGCCATCGAGGTCGACGCCGATGAAATCGAAGGCCAGCCCCTCACTTTCACTGACGGTTTTTGGGATGACTGGCAAACCGAGGGTGATCAATTGCGCCACCAGCCGGCGCTTGGCGGTTTCGACCTTGCACCAGCGTTCGGGGTTTTCCGGGATCGACAGGTCGGGAATGGTGCGGTTCAAGCTGCAGGCGATGCACAAGTTGTCGTGCCCATTGGCCGGCAGCAGCCAATTGCAGGCCGCCGGCGTGTCGAGGTTGGCGCAACGGCGAAACAACCCGGCTTGTGGGTCGACATCCAGGGTCCAGGTGCCGGGTTGCTCGCCGGGTTGCAGGGACGACAAGCGGCTTTGCTCGGGCTGATAGCCCAACACCGCCTGGCAGGCCAGGCACTGGCTGTTGCGAAAAAACAGCGACTGGCCACAGCGACACGGCCAGATCTTGCTGTTACGCGAGCGATCGCCCGTAAAGGGCGCGGCGATGCGTGAACTCAGTTGCTCGAAGAAGCGGTACATGGTGATCTCCCAGGGGCCTGCAAGACTAGATCCCCCTCTGTGCGTGATCGTTCCCGGATGCTGCGCCACTGGCGCTCGATAAAAACGTGGCGAGGGAGCTTGCAGCCGTCCCATTGAGTTTGCCAGCTCTGTTAACTAACCGATAAACGGTCCCGCTCCCCCCCTTCAAACTGTCATTCCTGACAGTAGACGCAACACCCCATCCGC
>NZ_JAKUDH010000044.1:0-15190 GCF_031570495.1 Pseudomonas sp. JL2 | reverse complement strand
AGCGCCCGATTGAAGTGTCCAAAATCATTAGGCCAGTTCAGTATGGCCGCTATTGGCTGTGGATTCGATCGATCAATGCTATGAATGAAGCTGCGATAGTGTTTGGTAGAGAGACAGAGCAAGGAGAAGGCATATGCAAGACAGCGGATGGAAGGCGCGCTTAGATATTCTGCGGGACGCAGTGAAAAGAAATATGCTTGATAAGCTAGTCGGACATGGCTGGGAAGCGTCCATAGTCCGTGAGGTTGCCGCAGGAGAGTATGTGGTCGTAAAGGCGTCTAGAGGCGGGGCGGAGCGTTCGGCCGCAGTACTCTATTCGTCAGCGACGAGCAACAATGTATACAAGCAACTGGCTGGAGAGGTGTCCGTTATCTTTTTTAACGGACAGCCGTACATGGTTGAGTCATTCGCAATGGGGGTATCCATTCCCGTGAAGCCGATTGACGACTTTCAACCCTTTCTCATCGAATGGAACCGTGAAAGCAGCACTGGAAAGTTTGCTCCTACGACAACGCAAGCAGAAGAGACGAGCCTTGAAGAGTTGCAAGCACCGCGGCGAGTGCTGCTTTCAGAGACTCCGATAGAAGCAGTCTGGGCGAGGCTTGCTCAGTTAAAAAGTGCAACTCTTGCTCGAAAGATGGTCGACCGTCGCGCTCAACTTGAAAGCCTAAGTCTTGAGCCGTCGACCATTGTGTCAAAGGGAGAGGGCGTTGCTTTCGCGCTCCGAAATGCCACCGATTATTTCAGTGCCATTGATCGAAGAAATGTCAGTCAACGTGTACTCAATCTGTATTACGGCACAATGTCGTTCGCATTTGCCGAGATGCTTGCTTCACCAGGTGGTCCTCAAACCCTTTCAGAGTTGGAGGCAACAACCAAAAAAGGGCATGGCCTTTACACCCATGATGGTTTAGATGACCGATTTGAGAGTCTGGCCATTGGCGCGCTCGTCTCGGGTTTTTTCCCAAGTTGGGTTAAATCGATGTCTGCAAACTCACTTGTCGCTGCCAAACGGAAACCAGACGGTCTGGATGCACTGAAAGCACTGCCCGTTGAAAGCTGGCTTACGATGGAGCAGCTGTTTTCTCGGATACCTGAGGTTGCGGATCTTTTTGAGGACATATTTGAAGGTAAACCTTCTTGGGTTACTCCTGCTTACGATCAAGAAAGTAATGGTCGACACCACCGTGCGACGACGACCTACGCTCTTTTGATAGATGAGTCTGGGCGAATGACTGTGGATGATATTGCTGCTTTTCCTGGGGCAATTCGCGAGATCATCCAAGTTTCGTCTAGGTCATCAGCAAGCCATTTCCGTGTGGCAATTGATCATCCGGAGTCGAGTATTTGGTGGGATGCACTTCAGCTACATCACAGTCCATTTAAAAGACATGCGCTAATGCTGCCTCTCTTTGGAACGATAAATGAGTATCGAGCGACATGTTTGGTGTTGCTCTATGCGTTGTCCATTCTGGTTCGCTATCGTCCAAGCCTATGGCGGCAGATACAGGAAGGGGAGCTTGATCATTTCAGGTCACTGATCGAGACGTTTCTCTCAGCAGTTGAGCGCATTCTTCCAGAACAGTTTCTGGAGAAAATTACGGGGCAGTCGATCTCTGTCCATCAACCCGGCTCGTTTTTTTCCTAGGATGGTTGAAGACCCTGAGCATTCCTCCGTCCGTTTTTAGTTGGAATCTTCGGGAAACCCACTTTGATTATCCGATTGAGGGCGTCTGGGATCCATTGGCGGCGTAGTCTGGAAAAGACATCATCGACTCAGTCGGTGTGTGCTCATAGGTTGAGGACAGCACTGCACTGAGGNATCCGATTGAGGGCGTCTGGGATCCATTGGCGGCGTAGTCTGGAAAAGACATCATCGACTCAGTCGGTGTGTGCTCATAGGTTGAGGACAGCACTGCACTGAGGCGATCACCCAATAGGTTCCAGGCGCGCTTCTTTTCTTCGGCATAATCGTGATGCAGGTAGTGGCGCCTCACCCGAGAGCCAGCCAGCACATGGTTTTGACAGCGATCGATAACGTCCAGACTGACCCCCAAAGCCTGCATCATGGTCGCGCCTGTGCGGCGCAGGTCATGCGGCGTCCAGTCACCGTTCTGGCCGTCGGCAAGGACCAGCGTGTCGTCGTGACGCCTTCTTGAGAGGGCCTTGCGGTTTTTGAACCGGGCCTGGCGGTCACCCACCTGTTTGCTCACCACCTTCACATCAACATGCTGATCATCCTGCTTGTTGGGAAAGCACCACTGAGAGTCTCCGGTCAGGGTCTTGAGTTCCTGAAAGAAATGCAGGGCGAAGGGGGAGAGGAACACATGGTGGTCCTGTTTCTTGCCGCGAGCGCCTTTGACGTTTTCGCTGGGGAGGAACCAGGTCTGCCGGTTCAGATCGACATTCTTCCATTCGGCCTGCAGCAACTCGCCAATCCGGCACAAGGTGCCCAAGCTGATCCAGAGCGCGAGTTGGGTTTCCTTCTTTAACGGCCGTATGCCGTCGTATTTTTGCCCAGCGGGTAGGGCGTTGTAATCTTGGGTCATTTGTAGGAAGCGGTTATGCAGTTCCAGCAACTCAGCGGGCGAAAGAATGCGGCTTCTTTCTGCCTCGTAGTCGGCAGGGATCAGAGGGGAGATGTCGACTAGCTCCGTTGGATCGCCCTCGACCAGTAAGGCCCGCCAGGGCTGGCGCTTTCTGGCCCAGCTGAACATCTGAGTGAGGTCGGCGAAGAAACTGATGGCTTGCCGGTGAGCGCCGCGGTTGACCACGGTGCGGATCAGCGCCCGAACATCGTGTTCGGAGACGCTGCTCACCGCGGTCTTGCCGAGTGCCGGAAAAAGGTCTTTGTTAAAACGGCGCTGCAATTCAGCATTGCCATCTTTGCGCGCCACGCCATCCAACAGCCACGCCTTGGCCAAATCCTGGACGGTCAGCGTTTTCACCTTCGTCGCTTTTACTTGGTCAGCCTCTACGTTAGCAGCGGCGTATGCCTGTGCCTTGGCGGTTTTCTTTTGCTCGTTGGGATTGATTTGCTCATCGATGAGCGCCCGGGCCTGGTTGCGTGCTTTACGGATGTCCGTGAGGGATTTGCGCGGCCATGACCCGCAGGAGTACTCTTTGTTCTGGTCGCCCCACCGATACCGATAGAAAAAGCTGACCGACACACCGTCCTTGCGGACTGTGATTCGACCGGCCAGATTGCCGTCCTCCCTGAGGATTTTGCCGGCATCGTTGGCGGTCAGTGACTCAAGTTCTTTGATGGTGATTTTGGCCATGGAACAGACTCCCCCTACTTTTACCCCCACAAAAACGTCGGCTCTTGATGGACATTACTGGACTCTCGTAGAGCAGAACACCGCTGGAGCTCAAGTAAATACTAGCTTAGAAAAATCAAGAGTAAAATTTTGGAAGCTATCAAGAAGTATGAAAAAGGAGATGGGGTGCTAGGGGTCGAGTGTTCGAATCACTCCGTCCCGACCATATAAATCAAGGGGTTGCGAGACATTATCTCGCGACCCCTTTTTATTTCTAAGCGTTTTCACCCCTACAAAACGGTTGGCTCTCAGTAGAATCCTCGCCAGTTCCGTGTGAATTGACGCTCTGTTTTGGATTTCCTCGCGCGATGCCTGGCACCGCTTCGCGATGCCCAAAATTTTATGATTTTGGCGGTTTAATACGTAGATGGATCGTCCACAGCCCAGCATTCCCAGCGGTTTAGGACTTTTCAGCGACGCGATAGGTCAGAGGCTTTTTAATGGCGGATGACTGGCCCGATATCAGCTTGTGGATGTCGAACCAGCCAGCCATGCCATTGTTACTTCAGCGTCTTGATAGACACGATGGTGGCTGCCATTCCCTCGGCGCGAAACTCAAACGCAACTCGATCCCCAGCCTTCAGGCCTGCCAGTTGTTTGATTGTTGCGTTGAATGCCATGGTCATGGCGGGCCACTGCACGGCCGGCACGGCGCCATGGGCGATAGTCACCGTATGTTTCGTGGTATCGACGGCCTTGATCGTACCCTCGGCTTTGGCCACTGGAGCCGGCTTCGCTTCCTGCTTCATCTGGATGCCTTGCATGGGCATATCGTCCATTTTCATGCCCGGCATGTCCTCTGCCTTAGCAGAAAGAGACAGCGCTATTACGGTGCTTGCAACGGCGATCAGGGTCAGTCTCATACGACTTTTCCTTGAGAGTGGGTGGGTTCAACTGCGAGGTGCCGACGGCGCATCAAACGGTAGGCCGCCGGAATGACGAACAAGGACAACAAGGGAGCGGTGATCATGCCGCCAACCATGGGCGCGGCGATGCGACTCATCACTTCGCTACCGGTACCGCTGCCCAAAAGGATGGGCAAGAGACCGGCAATGATGACGGCTACTGTCATGGCCTTGGGTCGGACCCGCTGCACCGCACCTTCATGAATCGCGGCGACCAGCCCACGCTCGGTGCTGTCACCGGCGTCTTCTCGTTCGGTCCAGGCGTTCTTCAGGTAGAGCAGCATGATCACGCCAAATTCGGCCGACACACCGGCCAGGGCGATAAAGCCGACACCGGTGGCCACCGACAAGTTGAACCCCAGCAGATAGAGGAACCACGCCCCGCCAGTCAGGGCGAATGGCAGGGTGGCCATGATCAGCAAAGCCTCGTCGAAGCGGGCGAAAGTCAGGTAAAGCAGCACGAAAATGATCAGCAGCGTGGCCGGCACCACCAGCTTGAGCCTTGCATTGGCTCGCTCGAGAAATTCGAACTGCCCCGAGTAGCTCAAACTCATACCTGGCTGCAACTTGACCTGCTCACTGACGGCCCGGCGCAGGTCGGCGACCACTGAGGCAATATCCCGGCCACGCACGTCGATGTACACCCAGCCGGAAGGTCGGGCGTTCTCGCTCTTGAGCATGGGAGGTCCGTCGCTGACCTTGATCTTCGCCACAGTGCCAAGGGTGATCTGACTCCCCAAAGGGGTGTAGATCGGCAGCTGCTCCAGGGCTCCGAGCGAGTCACGCCACTCACGGGGATAACGCACGTTGATCGGGAAGCGCGCGAGCCCTTCAATGGTCTCCCCGACGTTTTCACCACCGATGGCGCCGGCCACGATCGACTGCACATCGGCGATGTTCAGCCCGTAGCGGGCAGCAGCCTCACGATCGATATCCACATCAATGTAACGCCCACCCGTCAGGCGTTCGGCCAGGGCCGAACTGACACCGGGCACCTCCTTGGCCACGCGCTCGACGGCCTGAGTAGCCGCGTCGATTTCCGTCAGGTTGCTGCCGGCAACTTTCACCCCGATTGGACTCTTGATCCCGGTGGCGAGCATGTCGATGCGATTGCGGATCGGCGGTATCCAGATATTGGTCAGCCCCGGAACACGCACCACCCGATCCAGTTCTTCCACCAGCTTCTCCTGGGTGATCCCAGGGCGCCACTGCTCGCGTGGCTTGAACTGGATGGTGGTCTCGAACATCTCCAGGGGGGCCGGGTCGGTGGCGGTTTCGGCGCGGCCAGCCTTACCGAAGACGTGTTCGACCTCGGGGACGGTCTTGATCAGGCGGTCCGTCTGTTGCAGCAGATGCGCCGCTTTCTGCGCCGACAACCCCGGCAGGGCCGAAGGCATATAGAGCAGATCGCCCTCGTCCAGCGCCGGGAGGAATTCACCACCCAAGCGAGAGATCGGCCAAAGCGTACTGAGAAAGACCAGTAGCGCGACCAGCAGGGTGATTTTGGGACGACGCAGCACCGCGTCCAGGGCCGGTTGATAGATCCTGATCAACCAACGATTCAACGGGTTCTGTTGTTCACTGGGAATTCGCCCGCGAATCCAGTAGCCCATCAACACCGGTACCAGGGTCACCGACAGTCCGGCGGCCGACGCCATGGCGTAGGTCTTGGTGAAGGCGAGGGGGCCAAACAGGCGGCCCTCCTGCGCCTCCAGGGTGAACACCGGAATGAACGACAAGGTAATGATCAACAGGCAGAAGAACAGCGCCGGCCCCACTTCGACCGCCGCTTCGGTCATCACATGCCAGTGATGTTCGCCCTTCAGCTCTTCCCCGGGATGGCCCGCGTGCCAGGCCTCGACCTTCTTGTGGGCGTTTTCGATCATCACCACGGCGGCATCGACCATGGCGCCGATGGCGATAGCGATCCCTCCCAGGGACATGATGTTGGCGTTGATCCCTTGGTAACGCATGACGATGAAGGCAATCAGTACCCCAACCGGCAGCGAGATTATGGCCACCAGTGATGAGCGCAGATGCCAGAGGAAGATCCCGCAGACCAAGGCGACGACAATGAACTCCTCGAGCAATTTGTGGCTGAGATTTTCCACGGCGCGGTCGATCAGCTTGCTACGGTCGTAGGTGGTGACGATTTCCACCCCGGCCGGCAGACTGCTTTTCAAGTCGTCGAGTTTGGCCTTGACCGCCGCGATGGTCTCGCGAGCGTTCTTGCCGCTGCGCAGAATCACCACGCCGCCGACGGTCTCGCCTTCGCCGTCGAGTTCGGTGATGCCGCGACGCATTTCCGGCCCCAGCTGGATAGTGGCCACATCGCCAAGAGTCACCGGTACGCCAGAAGCACCGAGCTTGAGTGGAATCGCGCGAAAGTCATTGAGGGTTTTCAAATAGCCGGAGGCGCGGACCATGAACTCGGTCTCCGCCAGCTCCAGCACAGCACCACCGGTTTCCTGATTGGCCTTGCCGATGGCCTCGGTCACCTCAGCCTGGGTGATGCCCTGACTGGCCAGTTTGAGCGGATCGAGCTGGACCTGGTACTGCTTGACCATACCGCCGACGGTGGCCACTTCCGCAACGTTCGGCAGGGTCTTGAGTTCGAACTTGAGAAACCAGTCCTGCAGGGCCCGCAGTTGTGCCAGGTCGTGTCCGCCGCTGCGATCCACCAGTGCGTACTGATAGATCCAGCCCACTCCCGTGGCGTCTGGCCCCAAAGCCGGTTTGACGGAAGTCGGCAGGCGACTTTGTATCTGGCTCAGGTATTCCAGCACCCGCGAGCGAGCCCAATACAAGTCAGTACCGTCTTCAAACAGCACGTAAACGAAGCTGTCGCCGAAAAAGGAATAGCCGCGCACGGTTTTGGCTCCGGGTACCGAGAGCATGGTGGTGGCCAATGGGTAGGTCACCTGGTTCTCGACGATCTGCGGCGCTTGTCCCGGATAAGGGGTACGGATGATCACCTGAACATCGGAGAGGTCCGGCAACGCATCGATGGGAGTGCTCTGAACCGACCAGATGCCCCAGGCTGTGACGAAGAGCGTAGCCAGCAGCACCAGGAAGCGGTTGGCCACTGACCAGCGGATAAGGGCGGCGATCATGGCTGGCCCCCAGATTTTTCCAGACGCTCAACGCGCAAACCATCGTCGGTTTGACTCACTGCGATCCGAACCTTGTCGCCCGCCTTGAGTCCTTGCCTGAGCGCAGGGTCAGCCAGCGGGAAGGTCATGGTCATGCCGGGCATGCCCAGCGTCTTGAATGGCCCATGGGCGAGGGTCACGTCTTTGCTGTTGATTTCGATAATCTGCCCATCGGCCTCATGAAAGGCTGCGGCTGGAGGTGGTGGTGTTTCCAGCGTTCTCGCAACTATGCCCTTGAGGCTGGCCTCGGAGTCGAGCAGGAACTGTCCAGAGGAAACCACCTGCTGGCCTTCTTCCAGACCTTTCAACACCACCGTCTTGCCTTCGTTTTCCTGCCCGGGTTGCACCTCTACTGGCCGGTAGCGACCCGCGTCTTCGGCGAGCATCACCAGGACGCGTCGGCCGGTGCGAATGAGTGCCTCGCTCGGTACCCACAACACGCTTTGCTCGGTCGAACGATTCAGGCGCACCTGCGCCGTCAATCCGGGTCTGAGGCGCCCGTCAGGGTTGGGTAGTTCGACGCGTACGCGAAGGGTACGACTGTCCGGATTGGTTTCGGGAAGAATCGCGCTGACGGTGCCGTTGAGCACAGTCCCGGGGAAGGCTGGGAGGCGTGCTTCGACCGTTTGACCAACGACGATCGATCCCGTCTGCGACTCTGGAACGGCCACGGCCAGCCAGACGCTACTCAAACCATTGACGCGTGCCAGGGTCTCGCCGGCGGCCACCGTCATTCCCTCGCGTACATCCAACTCTTGCAGCACACCGCTAATGGGGCTGGTGAGGATCAGATTCGACTGGACCTTGCCGCTGCGCTCTACCTGAGTAATCAGCGCCGTCGGCATCCCCGTGAGGCGTAGCCGTTGGCGTGCCGCCGCCAACAAGTCAGCATCGCCATTACGCTTCAGTGCGAGGAATTCTTCCTGAGCAGCCGCCCATTCCGGTACCAGGATATCCGCCAATGGCGCATTGGCTTTGAGTACATCGCCTGGAGCATGGGCATAGACCCGCTCCACAAAGCCAGCGGTACGCGCCTGAATCACGGCGACATCCCGCTCGTTGAACGCCAGCACGCCGATCACGTCCAGGCTGGAGGCGAGGACTCCTCGAGTGACGGTTGCAAGGCGCAGGCCGAGATTCTGGGTCAGGCTAGGGTCGATACTGATGGCCGCATTGTCCGCCGCGGAATCAGCGTATCGGGGCACCAGTTGCATGTCCATGAAGGGCGATTTGCCCGGTTTATCGAACTTCTGCTGCGGGACCATCGGGTCATACCAATACAGCGCCTTGCGTTCGTCTTGGGTTTTAGGGGCCTGTTCGGCGGTGGTCTCAGACATTGCACTCATGCGCTGCTGAGCGAACCAGTAACCGCCGGCAGCGCCCAGGGCAATCGAGAGGCCTGCCAGTAACGCCCCTTTCCAGATTCGAGTGCTCATTGATTGGGGTCCCCATAAGCAAAATACAGGCGAGCACTGGTGAGGGCGCGCTGTTCTTCGAAGTCGATCTGTTTGAGGCGGGTCTCGATGAGTTCACGTCGGGCCGCGATGACGGCCGCCAAGTCGCTTTTACCGGCGCGGTAGCTGGCCATGGTCAGCGCTACCTTTTCCTTGGCCAAAGGCAGCAGGCTGTCCTGGCTGCGGCGCACGGCCCGGTTGAGGCGTTCGTATTCGGCCAGATCTGCCTCCAGTTGCTCGGTATGCTCGCGAACGAGGGCTTCGCGTTCGGCCTCCAACTGATTCAGTTCGGCGTGTTTGGCGGCGATCTTCGGGTTTTGTCGGGAGTCGGGGAACAGTGGCAGGTCGAACGTGAACTGCACGCTGACCATGTCGCCGAACTGACGACCGCGGCGTTGGTAATCGAGTTCCCAACTCCAGTCGGACTGCTTTTGCGCCTGCGCCTCACGGACCTTGGCCTGTGCTTCGCGAGTCATCGGGATGAAGGCCGCCAGCGCGGGATGATGTTGCAGCTTATGGGTATAACCCGAAGTATCGATGGGCCACTCCGGCAAGCTGCCGGTGGGTTGGTCATTGGCGGCCGGACCAATCCAGCGTTTGAGCGCGGCTCGGGCTTGGGCGCGCAGGCGAATTAATTCGTCCTGTTGCTCCGCCAACTGAGCCGCTTCCTGTTTCGGCGTGACTGCATCGGCTGGCTGAGCACGGCCGCCGGCGATCTGTGCCCGGACGGTATCGGCCAACAGACGGTTCTCTCGATAGAAGTCCTGGAACAGTGCCTCTTTACGCTCGACTGAATAGCTGCTGATCCAGGCCAATGCAGTAGCCTGACGGACATTCAGCCGCTCCACACGACCTTCAGCCGCAGCTCGATCGACGGCCGCCTCGGCGACCTCGATACGTGCTTTGCGTTTGTCGCGGCTGGGCACTTCCTGCATGACCCCGACCATTTGCATGGTCATGAAGTCCTGGTCAATGCTCCAGCGATCGGGACCGCCAATGGGGTAGTTCTGCACCCCCAGCCGTAATTTCGGATCGGGTAATTCGCCGGCTGGAACGGCAGCACTACTGGCGGCTTGCAGTTTGGCGGTTTGGGCCATCAGCGACGGGGCATTGTTTTCGGCCAGTCGCAAGGCTTCATCGAGTGTCAGGGGGGCGGCCAGGCTCGGCAATGCCAGCACGCTTGCCGCCAGGGCGGCCACGACGGACCAACCGGTGCAGTAGCACTTGGGTTTCATGTTCACGATTCCTGTGAGGATCCACTGCGCGCTTCATCAGACATGCGCGCAGATATGCCTTCCCGCGCAGAGCGGGATAAGGTTCAGTGTGGTACAGGAATCAAGCGCGAGGCGGTCGCCACACCCCGGACGGGGTATAAGCAGGCAGGAAGTCGCTGAAGATTGTTAGCATCTGCGGACTGGACAAACGGGTGGCAGGTTTCCCAAACGACACTTGTAGCAGACTGGCGCTCCTGCATTCCTGGCCAGGCTTGCAGGGTTTGCCATGATCGGCGGAGCTGCTCATGTCAAGGCAGCAGTCCGGGTTCATATCGTCCATCATGGTCATGCCCGTCGTTTTCATCGGGCAAGGTTCTGTCGGTGCCTGAATGCCCGCCATCCCGCTCAGGGGAAGCGCCAAGCTGATCAGGAAAATGAGGCAGCACTGCAAATAGCGTTTCATGCGAGGGAGTCTAGTCGCTGGTAACGGGCTGTACAATTACGACTCTGTCAGGAAGGCCCGTCGGATGCATAAGAACTTCCTTGTGTCGAAACAAGGACGCGTTAAACAACCAAGTCCAACTCGAAATCAGAAATGACGGCTTCCGCAGTCATCCCTTCGTCTCTTATGGTTGGGGCTATGAATAGGGCGTTTCAGGCTCAACCCTTCGCGGGCGTTTCGCCAGGAGCTTGCGGGCGGTTTCGACAAAGGGCGTGACGATCAGGCTATAGACCGTCAGGTAATGCTGGTGGTCCTGTTCTCCGGTGCCGAAGCGCAGGTTCTCGGGCTGCGAGCGGGTGACATATAGCGTGCCGAACATCCAGTCCCAGAGAGACAGGTTGGTGCCGAAGTTCCGGTTGAAGTGACGGGGGGCGTCGCTGTGGTGGATCTGGTGCTGGGCTGGGCTGTTCAGCAGATGTTCGAGCACCGGCCCGAATGACAGCCAGACATGAGTGTGACGCAGATTGGCCGCCAGGCCATTGAAGATGAACACCAGATAGGTCACGCCGAACAGGGTGTAGCGGCTGATCTCGCCACCACAGGCGTACCAGAAGCCACCGACATAGAGGCCGAGGCAGGCGGTGGTGCTGAGTTTCTCGAAGATCTTTTCCACGAAGTGCACCCTGCTCGCCGTCGCTGGTACCAGCACCGGCGCCGAGTGATGGACCTTATGAAATGCCCAGAGCCAGCGCGAGTGAAAGGCCCGGTGCGCCCAGTAATGGACGAAATCCTTTACCAAGAACACCCCCAGCCCGTAGAGCAGGGCGAGCGAGAGGTTCTCCTCCAGGCGCGGGCGCGCGCCCCAAAGATTGCTGAAAAAATCCAGGTAATCCCCGGAGCGCAGGATGTACGGATCGACCAGATGGACAATGGGCAGCACCAGGGCGACCTTGAGAATGGCCCGCACGAAGTAGTAGCGGTAATCCAGCAGCGCCGAGCGATGCAAGTACACCTGGCGACCGCCGATGAATTTCCAGAACGAACGGGCGTCGGTCAGGCCCCGATATTTTCTGAAGCGGAACAGGCCATAGGCGACGCTGTAGGAGACGCAAAGAAACAAGACCCCGAGGCGGCCGTTCAGATTAAAAATGCTGAGAAACTGCTCGGTGACAGGCGCGATCACCCACTCGATCAGGTGCTTATAGACAAGCGAGAATGCATCCACGAAACGCCAGCCTCAGCCAAAGGAAACGCATTGTAAATCATTCTGATTTGGCTGGGTGTGTTTCTGCTTGGCTTCCGAGCCTTGTGGGCAAGGTGTTCTCTGATTGGGGCGTCTCAGGCCCGCCGTGCTTCAATCTTGCCGCAGGGCTCTTTCTCAGCGTCGAGAATAACGAACGAAAGTTAAGTTCGGCGCGTCCACAGGCAGCAGCTTAGTCACGGATTACTGACGCCAGTTGACGCAAATCACTGCGTCCACTGAGGTTTCCGAATCTTCGGGCCATGGTACGTTCGGCCTATGAAGATGGCCGTGCCTCTGTCAATGCGTACGCTGGGAAAGACATCATCGACTCGGAGGGTGGATGCTCGTAGGTTGAGGACAACACAGCACTGAGCCGATCGCCTAACAGGTTCCTGGCACGCTTCTTCTCTTCGGCATAATCGTGGTGCAGGTAGTGGCGTCTCACCCGGGAGCCGGCCAACACATGATTTTGGCAGCGATCGATGACGTCCAGACTGACCCCCAAGGCCTGCATCATGGTCGCGCCGGTGCGGCGCAGGTCATGCGGCGTCCAATCGCCGTTCTGGCCGTCGGCGAGGACCAGGGTATCGTCATGACGCCGCCTGGAGAGAGCCTTACGGTTTTTGAGCGGGTGTGGCGGTCACCACTTGTTTGCTCACCACTTTCACGTCCACATGCCCATCATTCTGCTTGTGGGGAAAGCACCACTGGGAGTCTCCCGTCAGGGTCTTGAGTTCCTGAAAGAAATGCTGGGCGAAGGGGGAGAGGAAGATATGGTGGTCCTGTTTCTTGCCCCGGGTGCCTTTGACGTTTTCACTGGGGAGGAACCATGTTTGCCGGTCCAGATCGACCTAATCGAACGTCGTCTGATTGCTGCCCTGACCAAGGCCTGCGAGACGGCCAAAGCGGAGATAGTGGCTTCTCTTGGTTGACTCACGATGTGGATTACGCCCGATTTCCCTCCAGTCTGATGGTTGTTTGGGTCTTCGACACCGATGCCAACAGAGATCAGGTGCTTGCCAATGGGCAAAACAAGCGGATGCTCGAACTGACGACCCTGGCATTAAGTGACGCGAATGTTCACGTCAGTCAGGTGTCGGCCAACCTGCATTCGATACTGAAGAGCAATGTCAGCGGTCGAATGTCGGTGACTGGCGGCAGCGTTTAACACGTACACAATCCACGCGGAGTTAAACCATGGCCAAGGACATCGAAACCCCATGTATTTCCGTTTGCCAGCTGAACAGCGAACTATGTTTGAGCTGCGGTCGCACCAAGGAAGACATCAGAAAATGGAAGCGGATGTAGCGTCCAGAAAAGATGGCCGCTGTATAACGCGCGACCCTGCGCCTGAAAAGCTTGCAAAGAAAGCATAATTGAACGCCGCAGTTTAGGCCACAGTTGTATTGCGTCCTCCCTTGCAGCTGTCCTCGGCCCCCTTACAACTTCTTCTGCTTGAACACGTAATGGACAAAGCATTTCTCGCATTCGCACTGACCAGCAGTTGCATTGGCACTGACCAGCTACGATTAAGTAATTAGAGGGGATGCAAATTTGCATAACGACTGAATCGCCAACGGACGAAGTCGCCGGGTCATGGCTACTACTCATGCTTGGGGCCTTATCTAAGATTAGACTCGGTATGCAACGTGAGAATTCACAGGTTCCCCCCCCCGACCCGCGACAGGGAGGTGACTTCGGGCGCTCGCCGCTTGTCAAAGCTGCGGATCATTTATGAGGCTTGAACATGAACGACCTACAAGAACTGATCGATAACAACGCGCGTTGGGCCGATGCAATCAAGCAGGAAGATCCTGATTTCTTCGCCAAGCTGGCACGCCAGCAAACCCCCGAATACCTCTGGATCGGCTGTTCGGATGCGCGAGTGCCGGCCAACGAAATCGTAGGCATGCTCCCGGGCGATTTGTTCGTGCACCGCAACGTGGCCAACGTGGTGCTGCATACCGACCTGAACTGCCTGTCGGTGATCCAGTACGCAGTGGACGTACTCAAGGTCAAGCACATCCTGGTCACCGGGCACTATGGCTGTGGCGGTGTGCGCGCGGCGATGCAGGATCGCCAACTGGGCCTGATCGATGGCTGGCTGCGTTCGATTCGCGACCTGTACTACGAGAAACGCGTGGAGCTGGGCCAGTTAGCGACGGAAGAAGAACGTGTCGACCGACTGTGTGAGTTGAACGTGATCCAGCAAGTAGCCAACGTCGGCCACACCAGCATCGTCCAGAACGCCTGGCACCGCGGCCAGAGCCTGTCGATCCATGGTTGCATTTATGGCATTAAGGATGGTCGCTGGAAGAGCCTGAACGCAACCATCAGCGGCTTTGAGCAACTGCCGCCGCAATATCGCCTGCGGCCGATCGACTGAGTAAGCGTAAGCTGCTTCATCCAGTCTGCGAAGGGTCCGATGGACAGGCCCGATCGCGCATTTAGTCTTGGCCTGAGCTGCAGTTTGTGCAACTGCCCCCCACCCACCCACCCACACACAATGTGGGTGGGGGCTAGGCGTCTGTTCAACGATTTTGTTGTTAACCAACCGCGATCACGTTAAACCGCCGCGTCTTAAAGCTGATCGTATCTTTGAACTCCTCCACCTTGACGATGCGACGGATGCTCGCCCATGTCCGTTTGTAATAGGGTGTTGACGCCGATGTCGAATTGACCCACGTGCCGACGCAAGACTGACCCACCTCCAACTCGCCACTAATCCAGCACAGGCAACAGTTTGCGAGGAGTCAGACTGGATCAGTGACATCTCGGAAACTGGGTCAACTCTGCATCGGCGCCAACAAACTGGTGATCACACTCGAGCTGAAGCGTCTTTCCGACCATTCTGCAGGCGCACAGCGTTCGCTCCAGACGTACTGGCAGGGTCTGCCGATATAAGCCGATGGGGCGGCATCCACTAGGGCAAGCTTGACCAGCATTGTTCCCGTCGGTGTCGGGTTAGTAGCAGGATTTGTTTCTGAGGCCGTGCTGCCATCGTCTTCGATGTATACCCGTAGAGTCGTTGATTCTTCGGCATGCTCTTTCAGCGCGGCGAGCAGAGGAAAGGGGGGATGTCTCTAGAACAATCGGTCGACCACCAGCCAAGGAAATGTCGGCTGAGAAATTTTTGATTGAGGATGCGCAGCCTCCCAACCTCGCTGAGTTGGCGACGGCGAGTCGCGCGCAGTCGCGGACTCGATGATCGCAACATCGCCATCAGAGCGATCTGGGACTGAATGCAGGGAGACCGCCTATTCCAATGTCGCGCTTCGCTCGATCACTACTACATAGGCCGAGATTGAGGGGGGCCGAACTGATGGAACCTTACCCGGAATCTCTTCGTTCTGGATCGTTCGGAGATTCAGGTTCAGGGTGAGTCTCTGCCGGCATTGAATACTAAGGAATTACTGAAATGTAGTGGTCAACTAATCCCGGACACGACGTTAAGTTTTTC
>NZ_JAKUDH010000043.1:0-15495 GCF_031570495.1 Pseudomonas sp. JL2 | reverse complement strand
CGTTTCGCTATCCGTGAAGGCGGTCGTACCGTCGGCGCTGGTGTCGTAGCCAAAGTCATCGAGTAAACAGTTGTAATGTCTTTTTCGGGCCGGCATAATGGTCGGCCTGATTTTGTTTTAGGTCAGTAGCTCAATTGGCAGAGCGACGGTCTCCAAAACCGTAGGTTGGGGGTTCGATTCCCTCCTGACCTGCCAGATTCACTTGGTGTATCTGGCTTTCTTTTCACAGGATCTTCATAGATGACTCCTAAAGCTGAAGCTCAAGGCTCTCGCTTCGATCTGCTCAAGTGGCTAGTGGTAGTCGCTTTGGTGGTTGTTGGCGTTGTTGGCAATCAGTATTACTCTGCTTCGCCGATCCTGTACCGTGTACTTGCATTGCTTGCCATTGCCGCTGTTGCTGCCTTTGTGGGGCTGCAAACGGCTAAGGGTAAGTCTTTCTTTGTACTCGCTAAGGAAGCTCGCACCGAGATTCGTAAAGTCGTATGGCCGACTCGCCAAGAAACCACGCAGACCACGTTGATCGTTGTGGCTGTTGTTCTGGTAATGGCGTTGCTGTTGTGGGGGCTCGATTCCCTGCTCGGCTGGCTTGTTTCCTTGATTGTTGGCTAAGGGTGTCCCGTGGCTAAGCGTTGGTACGTTGTGCATGCTTACTCGGGTTACGAGAAGCATGTCATGCGCTCGCTGGTAGAGCGCGTAAAGCTGGCTGGCATGGAAGATGGCTTTGGCGAGATTCTGGTCCCCACTGAAGAAGTGGTTGAGATGCGTAATGGCCAGAAGC
Source organism: Pseudomonas sp. JL2 (assembly GCF_031570495.1). Taxonomy (NCBI): domain Bacteria; kingdom Pseudomonadati; phylum Pseudomonadota; class Gammaproteobacteria; order Pseudomonadales; family Pseudomonadaceae; genus Pseudomonas; species Pseudomonas sp. JL2. The sequence continues at coordinate 14,717 of NZ_JAKUDH010000043.1, read as the reverse complement.
GCAAAAGTGAACGCAAGTTCTTTCCAGGCTACGTGCTGGTACAGATGGATATGAACGAAGGGACTTGGCACTTGGTCAAGGATACCCCTCGGGTGATGGGCTTCATTGGCGGTACCGCTGACAAGCCTGCACCGATTACAGATAAAGAGGCAGAAGCGATTCTGCGTCGTGTCGCTGATGGTAGCGATAAGCCGAAGCCAAAAACACTGTTTGAGCCAGGTGAAGTTGTTCGGGTCACTGACGGCCCATTCGCTGACTTTAATGGCACGGTTGAAGAAGTTAACTACGAAAAGAGCCGGATCCAAGTGGCAGTGCTCATTTTCGGTCGCTCTACTCCGGTAGAGCTAGAGTTTAGTCAGGTCGAAAAGGTCTGATTGAACAGGCATCCCAACCCCGCAGCCCTAGGCTGTGGGGTTTTGTCGTCACTGGGATAAACGCGCAAGTAACCGGGGAGCCTTTCGAGGCGCTAGAACCCGTAATTGGAGTGCCTCATGGCCAAGAAAATTACCGCTTACATCAAGCTGCAAGTGAAGGCCGCTCAGGCTAACCCAAGCCCACCTGTTGGTCCTGCCCTGGGTCAGCACGGCGTGAACATCATGGAATTCTGCAAGGCCTTCAACGCCCGTACTCAGGGTCTTGAGCCAGGTCTGCCAACTCCAGTGATCATCACTGTCTACAGCGACCGTAGCTTCACCTTCGAAACTAAAAGCACCCCTGCTTCGGTTCTGCTGAAGAAGGCTGCAGGTTTGACCAGCGGTTCCGCTCGTCCAAACACCGTTAAGGTTGGCACCGTTACCCGTGCCCAGCTGGAAGAAATCGCGAAAACCAAAAACGCGGATCTGACTGCAGCTGATATGGATGCAGCCGTGCGTACTATCGCCGGTTCTGCTCGTAGCATGGGCCTTAACGTGGAGGGTGTGTAATGGCTAAGCTGACCAAGCGTCAAAAGGCTATCGCCGGCAAAATCGAAGCAGGCAAGGCCTACAACTTTGTAGACGCCGCCGCTCTGCTGGCCGAGCTGTCGACTGTCAAGTTCAGCGAGTCGTTCGACGTTGCTGTAAACCTGGGTGTTGACCCGCGTAAATCCGACCAGGTCGTTCGTAGCGCTACCGTGCTGCCACACGGCACTGGCAAGACCGTTCGTGTAGCTGTTTTCACCCAGGGCCCAGCAGCTGAAGCTGCTCTGGCTGCTGGTGCTGATCGCGTAGGCATGGACGATCTGGCTGCTGAAATGAAAGGCGGCGACCTGAACTATGACGTAGTTATCGCATCCCCGGATGCCATGCGCGTTGTGGGTCAGTTGGGTCAGATCCTCGGTCCACGTGGTCTGATGCCTAACCCTAAAGTCGGCACCGTAACGCCAGACGTAGCTACCGCGGTTAAAAACGCCAAGGCTGGTCAGGTTCGTTATCGCACCGACAAGAACGGCATCATTCACACCTCCGTTGGCAAGATTGGCTTCGACGCCGTCAAGCTGAAGGAAAACGTAGAAGCCCTGATCGCTGATCTGAAGCGTATCAAGCCAGCTTCTTCGAAAGGCATCTACGTCAAGCGCGTTACCCTGAGCACCACTATGGGCCCAGGTCTGGTCATCGATCAGAGCTCGCTCGACGCGTAAGACTCAGATTGGCGCAAGCGATTGCGCCAATCGAAAAATTGGGGTCCCTGCCTGGCGGGGGCTGTCCAAGACCGTAGGCGACGCAAGTCTTAAACCACAAGCCTACGCAGATGGTGCTCCCGGTTCCTTACCGAATCAGACACCAAAACGACATTCGGTTTCGACCGAATGAAACGGTAACAAGCAGGAGTTAAACCCGTGGCAATTAATCTCGAAGACAAGAAGGCCATCGTCGCTGAAGTCAACGAGGCTGCCAAAGTCGCTCTGTCCGCTGTCGTGGCTGATGCCCGTGGCGTAACAGTAGGCGCAATGACCGGACTCCGTAAAGAGGCCCGTGAAGCTGGTGTTTACGTACGTGTCGTACGTAACACCCTGCTCAAGCGCGCAGTTGCTGACACTGAATACAGTGTTCTCAACGACGTGTTCACCGGCCCGACCCTGATCGCGTTCTCCAAAGATCATCCAGGCGCTGCTGCCCGTTTGTTCAAGGAATTCGCCAAGGGTCAGGACAAGTTCGAGATCAAGGCAGCTGCGTTCGAGGGCAAGTTCCTCGCAGCTAATCAGATCGATGTACTGGCAACACTGCCGACCCGCGACGAAGCCATTTCGCAGCTGATGAGCGTGATTCAAGGCGCTACCAGCAAGCTGGCTCGTACTCTGGCTGCAGTTCGCGAGCAAAAAGAAGCTGCCGCAGCCTAAGGCTGAGCACTTCCTCTCGCGCTTTTTTGTTTATTTCGATGGCCGCGTAGGCCGTCCCCCAATTCAGGAAATACAGTAATGTCTATCTCCCAAGACGATATCCTCAACGCCGTAGCTGAAATGTCGGTTCTGCAGGTTGTTGAGCTGATCAAAGCTTTCGAAGAGAAATTCGGCGTTTCCGCTGCCGCTGCTTCCGCTGGTCCAGCTGCTGCTGCCGCCGTTGTTGAAGAGCAAACCGAATTCAACGTCATGCTGACCGAAGCTGGCGAGAAGAAAGTAAACGTGATCAAGGCAGTACGTGAACTGACCGGTCTGGGCCTGAAAGAAGCCAAGGCTGTAGTTGACGGCGCTCCTGCCATGGTTCTGGAAGCTGTTGCCAAAGACGCAGCTGACAAAGCCAAGGCCGCTCTGGAAGAAGCAGGCGCTAAAGTCGAGCTGAAGTAAGCATCGACTTTGCGTCTCCAGCCCGAGCGTTAAGCGACAGGCTGATGGCTGGTGGCTTTTGCCACCGGCCTTTTTCCGTTATTGGCAGCCGACTGGGTCGGTGCTTATAGCGCGCTGTATCCACCCGATGTGGTGGCGCAAACCATGGGGTTTGCACGATTTTCTGGCTGCTCCCGTCGGGAGGGGCCAAACAAGCAGGTGACCAAGCTGGGGAACGCTGATGGCTTACTCATATACTGAGAAAAAACGTATCCGCAAGGACTTTAGCAAGTTGCCGGACGTCATGGATGTGCCGTACCTCCTGGCCATCCAGCTGGATTCGTATCGTGAATTCTTGCAAGCGGGAGCGACTAAAGATCAGTTCCGCGACGTGGGCCTGCATGCGGCCTTCAAATCCGTTTTCCCGATCATCAGCTACTCCGGCAATGCTGCGCTGGAGTACGTCGGTTATCGCCTGGGCGAACCGGCATTTGATGTCAAAGAATGCGTATTGCGCGGTGTGACTTACGCCGTACCTTTGCGGGTAAAAGTGCGCCTGATCATTTTCGACAAAGAATCGTCGAACAAAGCGATCAAGGACATCAAAGAGCAAGAAGTCTACATGGGTGAAATCCCCCTGATGACTGAGAACGGTACCTTCGTAATCAACGGTACCGAGCGTGTAATCGTTTCCCAGCTGCACCGTTCTCCGGGCGTGTTCTTCGACCACGACCGTGGCAAGACGCACAGCTCCGGCAAACTGCTTTATTCCGCGCGCATCATTCCTTACCGCGGTTCGTGGCTGGACTTTGAGTTCGACCCGAAAGACTGCGTATTCGTGCGTATCGACCGTCGCCGCAAGCTGCCTGCATCGGTACTGCTGCGCGCGCTCGGCTATACCACTGAGGAAGTGCTGGACGCGTTCTACACCACCAACGTTTTCCATGTGCAGGGTGAGAATCTCAGCCTGGAACTGGTGCCTCAGCGCCTGCGCGGTGAAATCGCTGTCCTCGATATCCAGGATGACAAAGGCAAGGTTATTGTCGAGCAGGGTCGTCGTATCACCGCTCGCCACATCAACCAGCTGGAAAAAGCCGGGATCAAAGAGCTGCAGGTGCCGATCGACTACGTTCTGGGTCGCACCACGGCCAAGGTCATCGTGCATCCAGCTACCGGCGAAATCCTGGCAGAGTGCAACACCGAGCTGAACACCGAAATCCTGGCAAAAATCGCCAAGGCCCAGGTTGTTCGCATTGAAACTCTGTACACCAACGATATCGACTGCGGTCCGTTCATCTCCGACACGCTGAAGATCGACTCCACCGGCAACCAGCTGGAAGCCCTGGTCGAAATCTATCGCATGATGCGTCCTGGCGAGCCGCCAACCAAAGACGCAGCCGAGACCCTGTTCAACAACCTGTTCTTCAGTCCTGAGCGCTATGACCTGTCTGCGGTCGGCCGGATGAAGTTCAACCGTCGTATCGGTCGTACCGAAATCGAAGGTTCGGGCGTGCTGAACAAGGACGACATCGTTGCGGTGCTCAAGACCCTGGTCGACATCCGTAACGGCAAAGGCATCGTCGATGACATCGACCACCTGGGTAACCGTCGTGTCCGCTGCGTAGGCGAGATGGCCGAGAACCAGTTCCGTGTTGGCCTGGTGCGTGTAGAGCGCGCGGTCAAGGAACGTCTGTCGATGGCTGAAAGCGAAGGCCTGATGCCGCAGGATCTGATCAACGCCAAGCCAGTGGCTGCTGCGGTGAAGGAGTTCTTCGGTTCGAGCCAGCTGTCTCAGTTCATGGACCAGAACAACCCGCTGTCGGAGATTACCCACAAGCGTCGTGTATCTGCGCTCGGCCCGGGCGGTCTGACCCGTGAGCGCGCAGGCTTCGAAGTTCGTGACGTACACCCGACTCACTACGGTCGTGTATGCCCGATTGAAACGCCGGAAGGTCCGAACATCGGTCTGATCAACTCGCTGGCAGCCTATGCTCGCACCAACCAGTATGGCTTCCTCGAGAGCCCGTACCGTGTGGTGAAAGAAGGTCTGGTGACCGACGAGATCGTGTTCCTGTCCGCTATCGAAGAAGCCGATCACGTGATCGCTCAGGCTTCGGCGACCATGAACGAAAAAGGTCAGCTGATCGACGAACTGGTAGCTGTTCGTCACCTGAACGAGTTCACCGTCAAGGCGCCAGAAGACGTCACCTTGATGGACGTTTCGCCCAAGCAGGTTGTTTCGGTGGCGGCATCGTTGATTCCGTTCCTCGAGCACGACGACGCCAACCGTGCGTTGATGGGCTCGAACATGCAGCGTCAAGCTGTACCGACCCTGCGTGCCGACAAGCCGCTGGTAGGTACCGGCATGGAACGTAACGTTGCCCGTGACTCCGGCGTTTGCGTCGTGGCTCGTCGTGGTGGCGTGATCGATTCCGTCGATGCCAGCCGTATCGTGGTTCGTGTTGCCGATGACGAAGTTGAAACTGGCGAAGCCGGTGTCGACATCTACAACCTGACCAAATACACCCGCTCCAACCAGAACACCTGCATTAACCAGCGTCCGCTGGTGAGCAAGGGTGATCGGGTTCAGCGTAGCGACATCATGGCTGACGGCCCGTCCACCGATATGGGTGAACTGGCACTGGGCCAGAACATGCGCATCGCGTTCATGGCATGGAACGGCTTCAACTTCGAAGACTCCATCTGCCTGTCCGAGCGTGTTGTTCAGGAAGATCGCTTTACCACGATTCACATTCAGGAACTGACCTGTGTGGCTCGTGACACCAAGCTTGGCCCAGAGGAAATCACTGCGGACATCCCTAACGTGGGTGAAGCCGCACTGAACAAGCTGGACGAGGCCGGTATCGTTTACGTAGGTGCTGAAGTAGGCGCAGGCGACATCCTGGTTGGTAAGGTCACTCCGAAAGGCGAGACTCAACTGACTCCGGAAGAAAAACTGCTGCGTGCCATCTTCGGTGAAAAAGCCAGCGACGTTAAAGACACCTCCCTGCGTGTGCCTACCGGCACCAAGGGTACCGTCATCGACGTACAAGTCTTCACCCGCGACGGTGTAGAGCGTGACGCTCGTGCACTGTCTATCGAGAAGACTCAACTCGACGAGATCCGCAAGGACCTGAACGAAGAGTTCCGTATCGTTGAAGGCGCAACTTTCGAGCGTCTGCGCTCCGCTCTGGTCGGCCACAAAGCCGAAGGCGGCGCCGGTCTGAAGAAAGGTCAGGAAATCACCGACGAAGTTCTCGACGGTCTTGAGCATGGCCAGTGGTTCAAACTGCGCATGGCTGAAGATGCTCTGAACGAGCAGCTCGAGAAGGCCCAGGCCTATATCGTTGATCGCCGCCGTCTGCTGGACGACAAGTTCGAAGACAAGAAGCGCAAACTGCAGCAAGGCGATGACCTGGCTCCAGGCGTGCTGAAAATCGTCAAGGTTTACCTGGCAATCCGTCGTCGCATCCAGCCGGGCGACAAGATGGCCGGTCGTCATGGTAACAAGGGTGTGGTCTCCGTGATCATGCCGGTTGAAGACATGCCGCACGATGCCAATGGCACCCCGGTCGACGTCGTCCTCAACCCGTTGGGCGTACCTTCTCGTATGAACGTTGGTCAGATCCTTGAAACCCACCTGGGCCTCGCGGCCAAGGGCTTGGGCGAGAAGATCAACCGTATGATCGAAGAGCAGCGCAAGGTTGCTGACCTGCGTAAGTTCCTGCACGAGATCTACAACGAGATCGGCGGACGCAACGAAGAGCTGGATACCTTCTCCGACCAGGAAATCCTGGATCTGGCGAAGAACCTGCGCGGCGGCGTTCCAATGGCAACTCCGGTGTTCGACGGTGCCAAGGAAAGCGAAATCAAGGCCATGCTGAAACTGGCAGACCTGCCGGAAAGCGGCCAGATGCAGCTGTTCGACGGCCGTACCGGCAACAAGTTCGAGCGCCCGGTTACCGTTGGCTACATGTACATGCTGAAGCTGAACCACTTGGTAGACGACAAGATGCACGCTCGTTCTACCGGTTCTTACAGCCTGGTTACCCAGCAGCCGCTGGGTGGTAAGGCGCAGTTCGGTGGTCAGCGTTTCGGGGAGATGGAGGTCTGGGCACTGGAAGCGTACGGTGCCGCATACACTCTGCAAGAAATGCTCACAGTGAAGTCGGACGATGTGAACGGCCGGACCAAGATGTACAAAAACATCGTGGACGGCGATCACCGTATGGAGCCGGGCATGCCCGAGTCTTTCAACGTGTTGATCAAGGAAATTCGTTCCCTCGGCATCGATATCGATCTGGAAACCGAATAACACGTGACGCGAATCGAGAGCGGGGCTGTTTTGCCCGCTCTCTGCTCCGCCAGGAGGAAAGGCCTTGAAAGACCTACTGAATTTGCTGAAAAACCAGGGTCAAGTCGAAGAGTTCGACGCCATCCGTATCGGATTGGCCTCGCCTGAGATGATCCGTTCGTGGTCGTTCGGTGAAGTTAAAAAGCCGGAAACCATCAACTACCGTACGTTCAAACCCGAGCGTGACGGCCTGTTCTGCGCCAAGATCTTTGGCCCGGTAAAGGATTACGAGTGCCTGTGCGGTAAGTACAAGCGCTTGAAGCACCGTGGTGTGATCTGCGAGAAGTGCGGCGTTGAAGTCGCGCTGGCAAAAGTTCGTCGTGAGCGCATGGCGCACATCGAACTGGCCTCGCCGGTTGCCCACATCTGGTTCCTGAAATCGCTGCCGTCCCGTATCGGCTTGCTGATGGACATGACCCTGCGTGATATCGAGCGCGTTCTCTACTTCGAGAGCTATGTCGTTATCGACCCGGGCATGACCACCCTTGAAAAAGGTCAGCTGCTCAACGACGAGCAGTACTTCGAAGCGCTGGAAGAGTTCGGCGACGATTTCGATGCCCGCATGGGTGCCGAAGCTGTCCGTGAGCTGCTGCACGCGATCGACCTGGAGCACGAGATTGGCCGTCTGCGTGAAGAAATTCCGCAAACCAACTCCGAAACCAAGATCAAGAAGCTGTCCAAGCGTCTGAAGTTGATGGAAGCCTTCCAGGGTTCCGGCAACCTGCCAGAGTGGATGGTGCTGACCGTTCTGCCGGTTCTGCCGCCAGACCTGCGTCCACTGGTTCCGCTCGATGGTGGTCGTTTCGCGACTTCCGACCTCAACGATCTGTATCGTCGAGTGATCAACCGTAACAACCGCTTGAAGCGCCTGCTTGATCTGTCCGCTCCGGACATCATCGTGCGCAACGAAAAGCGTATGTTGCAGGAAGCTGTCGACGCATTGCTCGACAACGGTCGTCGTGGTCGCGCTATCACCGGTTCCAACAAGCGTCCTCTGAAATCCCTGGCTGACATGATCAAGGGTAAGCAGGGTCGTTTCCGTCAGAACTTGCTCGGTAAGCGTGTTGACTACTCCGGTCGTTCGGTAATTACCGTAGGCCCGACCCTGCGTCTGCACCAGTGCGGTCTGCCTAAGAAAATGGCTCTGGAGCTGTTCAAGCCGTTCATTTTCGGCAAGCTGGAAATGCGTGGTCTCGCGACCACCATCAAAGCCGCCAAGAAGATGGTCGAGCGCGAGCTGCCAGAGGTTTGGGACGTTCTCGCCGAAGTGATTCGCGAACACCCAGTGCTGCTCAACCGTGCACCGACCCTTCACCGTCTGGGTATCCAGGCGTTTGAACCGGTACTGATCGAAGGTAAGGCCATCCAGCTGCACCCTCTGGTCTGTGCTGCGTACAACGCCGACTTCGACGGCGACCAAATGGCCGTGCACGTACCGCTGACGCTGGAAGCCCAGCTCGAAGCGCGTGCGCTGATGATGTCGACCAACAACATCCTGTCGCCAGCCAACGGTGAGCCAATCATCGTTCCGTCGCAGGACGTTGTATTGGGTCTGTACTACATGACTCGTGAAGCGATCAACGCCAAGGGCGAAGGTCGTGTGTTCGCGGATCTGCAGGAAGTTGACCGTGTGTTCCGTGCCGGCGAAGCCGCACTGCACGCCAAGGTCAAAGTGCGGATCAACGAAACCGTGAACGATCGTGATGGCGGCAGCGTGACCAACACCCGTATCGTCGACACCACCGTCGGCCGTGCGCTGTTGTTCCAGGTTGTGCCAAAAGGTCTGTCCTTCGACGTCGTCAACCTGCCGATGAAGAAAAAGGCGATCTCCAAGCTGATCAACCAGTGCTACCGCGTGGTTGGTCTGAAAGAGACCGTGATCTTCGCTGACCAGTTGATGTACACCGGTTTTGCCTATTCGACCATTTCCGGCGTTTCCATCGGTGTTAACGACTTCGTTATCCCGGACGAAAAAGCCCGCATCATCGGTGCTGCTACCGAAGAAGTGAAAGAGATCGAAAGTCAGTACGCCTCCGGCCTGGTAACCCAGGGCGAGAAGTACAACAAGGTGATCGACCTCTGGTCCAAGGCGAACGACGAAGTATCCAAGGCGATGATGGCCAACCTCTCGAAAGAGAAGGTCATCGACCGTCATGGCAACGAAGTCGACCAAGAGTCCTTCAACTCGATGTACATGATGGCCGACTCGGGCGCACGGGGTTCTGCTGCGCAGATCCGTCAGCTCGCCGGTATGCGTGGCCTGATGGCCAAGCCGGACGGTTCTATCATCGAGACCCCGATTACCGCGAACTTCCGTGAAGGTTTGAGCGTACTCCAGTACTTCATCTCCACTCACGGTGCTCGTAAGGGTCTTGCGGATACCGCGTTGAAAACGGCGAACTCCGGTTACCTGACTCGTCGTCTGGTAGACGTTGCGCAGGATCTGGTCGTGACCGAGATCGATTGCGGCACCGAACACGGCCTGGTAATGACTCCGCACATTGAAGGCGGTGACGTTGTAGAGCCGCTGGGTGAGCGCGTATTGGGTCGTGTCATCGCCCGTGACGTATTCAAGCCGGGTACCGAGGACGTAATCGTTCCTGCCGGCACCCTGGTTGACGAGAAGTGGGTCGAGTTCATCGAACTCAACAGCATCGACGAAGTGATCGTACGTTCGCCGATCAGCTGCGAAACCCGCTACGGCATCTGCGCCAAGTGCTACGGTCGCGACCTGGCTCGTGGTCACCAGGTGAACATCGGTGAAGCGGTCGGCGTTATCGCTGCCCAGTCCATCGGTGAGCCGGGTACCCAGCTGACGATGCGTACGTTCCACATCGGTGGTGCGGCCAGCCGAACCTCCGCAGCTGACAGCGTTCAGGTGAAGAATGGCGGTACTGTCCGTCTGCACAACCTCAAGCACGTAGAGCGCGTGGACGGTCACCTGGTGGCTGTATCCCGTTCCGGTGAGCTGGCGATCGCTGACGACTTCGGTCGCGAGCGCGAGCGCTACAAGCTGCCGTACGGTGCTGTGATTTCGGTCAAGGAAGGTGACAAGGTCGACGCTGGCGCTATCGTGGCCAAGTGGGATCCGCATACCCACCCGATCGTGACCGAAATGAAAGGTACCGTGACCTACGTGGGCATGGAAGAAGGCATCACGATCAAGCGTCAGACTGACGAATTGACCGGTATGACCAACATTGAAGTACTTGACGCGAAAGATCGTCCAGCTGCTGGCAAGGACATCCGTCCGGCCGTGAAGATGGTCGACGACAACGGCAAGGATCTGTTGCTGCCAGGCACTGACGTAATCGCTCAGTATTTCCTGCCAGCCAACGCCCTGGTCGGTGTTGCGGACGGTGCGCGGATCGCGATCGGTGATGTTATCGCTCGTATCCCGCAGGAAACTTCGAAAACCCGCGACATCACCGGTGGTCTGCCGCGTGTTGCCGACTTGTTCGAAGCCCGTCGTCCGAAAGAAGCCTCGATTCTGGCTGAAGTCAGCGGCACCATCGCGTTCGGTAAAGAGACCAAGGGCAAGCGCCGTCTGGTCATCACGCCGAACGACGGTAGCGATCCGTACGAAGAGCTGATTCCGAAGTGGCGTCACCTGAACGTCTTCGAAGGCGAACAGGTAAACCGCGGCGAAGTTATCTCCGACGGCCCGAGCGATCCACACGACATCCTGCGTCTGCTGGGTGTGAGTGCGCTGGCCAAGTACATCGTGAACGAGATCCAGGACGTTTACCGTCTGCAAGGCGTGAAGATCAATGACAAGCACATCGAGACCATCCTGCGTCAGATGCTGCGTAAAGTTGAGATCGCTGAATCCGGCGATTCGAGTTTCATCAAGGGCGACCAGATGGAGCTGACTCACGTACTGGTGGAAAACGAGCGCCTGGCGACGGAAGACAAGTTCGTCTCCAAGTTCACTCGCGTGCTGCTGGGTATCACCAAGGCGTCGTTGTCCACCGAATCGTTCATCTCGGCGGCTTCCTTCCAGGAAACCACCCGTGTACTGACCGAAGCGGCGGTAACCGGCAAGCGCGATTACCTGCGCGGCCTGAAAGAAAACGTGGTCGTGGGTCGTCTGATCCCGGCTGGTACCGGTTTGGCCTATCACAGCGAGCGCAAGCGTCGTCGTGATGCAGACAAGCCGTTGCGCGTAAGCGCCAGTGAAGTGGAAGCTGCACTGACCGAAGCACTGAACTCGAGCGGTAACTGAGTTCTGCGGTAATTAAGTGCCTGGCCCTGATCATCCCGTTTGCTGGATCGAGACAAATTGTCGAGATCCGGCGGGCGGGGAGGTCGGGGCCTTGCCTTGACTGGGAGCAAGATCCTCTTTAGACTCTTGATCCCCTAAATTTGGCGGGAATTCGTTCCTGCCATTTTGCTTTTCTTGTAAGACAATAGCGTCGCAAGACAACAGTGGAGCTAGTAGATGGCAACTATCAACCAGCTGGTACGTCAGCCGCGTAAGCGTATCGTCGAGAAATCCGACGTGCCTGCGCTGCAGAACTGCCCGCAACGTCGTGGCGTATGCACCCGTGTGTATACCACCACGCCGAAAAAACCTAACTCGGCACTGCGTAAAGTATGCCGCGTGCGTCTGACCAACGGTTTCGAGGTTTCCTCGTACATCGGTGGTGAAGGCCACAACCTGCAAGAGCACAGCGTGGTACTGATCCGCGGCGGTCGTGTAAAAGACTTGCCAGGTGTTCGTTACCACACCGTTCGCGGTTCTTTGGATACTTCCGGCGTTAAAGGTCGTAACCAGGGTCGTTCGAAGTACGGTACCAAGCGTCCGAAGTAATCGGCCGTTTTGCAGTTTTTCATTTTATTGAGTCGATAAGAGTAAGGTCGGGCACGCATTAGCTGTCCCGGGCTAACCTGAAGACCGTTTGAGGGCTTATCAATGCCAAGACGTCGCGTAGCAGCCAAACGTGAGATTCTGGACGATCCGAAATACGGAAGCCAGATTCTCGCCAAGTTCATGAACCACGTAATGGAAAGCGGCAAGAAAGCCGTTGCCGAGCGTATTGTTTATGGCGCACTGGACAAAGTTAAGGAACGCAAGAACAGCGATCCCCTGGAAATCTTCGAGAAAGCTCTCGACGCCATCGCTCCGCTGGTCGAAGTGAAGTCGCGCCGTGTAGGCGGTGCTACTTACCAGGTTCCGGTCGAAGTTCGTCCGTCCCGTCGTAACGCCCTGGCAATGCGCTGGTTGGTAGACTTCGCCCGCAAGCGCGGTGAGAAGTCCATGGCTCTGCGTTTGGCTGGCGAACTGTTGGACGCTGCTGAAGGTAAAGGTGCTGCAGTTAAGAAGCGTGAAGACGTGCACCGTATGGCTGAAGCCAACAAGGCTTTCTCGCACTACCGCTTCTAATTCTAGCGTCACTCAATTTGCGAGGGCTTTATGGCTCGTACTACACCGATTAATCGCTACCGTAACATCGGTATCGTTGCCCACGTGGATGCTGGTAAAACCACCACCACTGAGCGCGTCCTTTTTTACACTGGCAAAAGTCACAAGATGGGCGAGGTGCATGATGGCGCCGCGACCACCGACTGGATGGTGCAGGAGCAGGAGCGTGGTATTACCATTACTTCTGCTGCCATTACCGCCTTCTGGAAGGGTTCCGAGAAGCAGTATCCGCACGAGCATCGCTTCAACGTTATCGATACCCCGGGTCACGTGGACTTCACCATTGAAGTTGAGCGTTCCCTGCGTGTACTCGACGGCGCTGTGGTTGTGTTCTGCGGTACCTCGGGTGTTGAGCCTCAGTCGGAAACCGTATGGCGTCAGGCCAACAAATACGGTGTTCCACGTCTTGTTTACGTAAACAAGATGGACCGTGCTGGTGCCAACTTCCTGCGCGTGATCGGTCAGATCAAGCAGCGTCTGGGTCACACTCCGGTGCCGATCCAGCTGGCTATCGGTTCCGAAGACAACTTCCAGGGTCAGATCGATCTGATCAACATGCAAGCTGTCTACTGGAACGATTCTGACAAGGGTATGGTTCCTGTTCGCAAGGACATCCCGGCAGAGTTGCTGGAAGAAGCCGAGAAGTGGCGCGGTAACATGGTTGAGGCTGCGGCCGAAGCCAACGAAGAGCTGATGAACAAGTACCTTGAGGGTGAAGAACTCACCAACGAGGAAATCAAGGCCGCTCTGCGTCAGCGTACCATCGCTGGTGAGATCGTTCTGGCTGTTTGCGGTTCTTCCTTCAAGAACAAGGGTGTTCCCCTGGTTCTCGATGCTGTGATCGACTTCCTGCCTGCTCCAACCGACATTCCTGCTATCAAGGGTTCCAACCCTGATAACGAGGAAGAGGAAATGGAGCGTCATGCAAGCGACGACGAGCCTTTCGCGGCCCTGGCGTTCAAGATCGCTACCGACCCATTCGTGGGCACCTTGACCTTCGTTCGGGTTTACTCGGGCGTGTTGAACTCCGGCGACGGCGTGATCAACTCTGTTAAAGGCAAGAAAGAGCGTGTGGGTCGTATGGTGCAAATGCACGCAAACGCCCGCGAAGAGATCAAGGAAGTGCGCGCTGGCGACATCGCGGCCTTGATCGGCATGAAGGACGTCACCACCGGTGAAACCTTGTGCAACGCTGACAAGCCGATCATCCTGGTTCGCATGGACTTCCCGGAGCCGGTTATTTCGGTTGCCGTTGAGCCAAAAACCAAGGATGACCAGGAAAAAATGGGTATCGCTCTGGGCAAGCTTGCTCAGGAAGATCCATCTTTCCGCGTCAAGACTGATGAAGAGACCGGTCAAACGATCATCTCTGGCATGGGCGAGTTGCACCTGGACATCCTGGTTGACCGGATGCGCCGTGAGTTCAACGTCGAAGCCAACATCGGCAAGCCTCAGGTTTCCTATCGTGAGCGCATCACGAAGAACTGTGAAATCGAAGGCAAGTTCGTTCGCCAGTCCGGTGGTCGTGGCCAGTTCGGTCACTGCTGGATTCGCTTTGCACCGGCTGACGAAGGTCAGGAAGGTCTGCAATTCGTGAACGAAGTCGTAGGTGGTGTGGTTCCTAAGGAATACATCCCGGCGATCCAGAAGGGTATCGAAGAGCAGATGAAGAACGGCGTTGTTGCCGGCTATCCGCTGATCGGCCTGAAGGCGACTGTGTTCGATGGTTCTTACCACGACGTCGACTCCAACGAGATGGCGTTCAAGGTGGCTGCCTCCATGGCGACCAAGCAACTGGCCCAGAAGGGCGGTGGTGAGTTGCTTGAGCCGATCATGGCGGTAGAGGTTGTTACGCCTGAAGACTACATGGGTGATGTCATGGGCGACCTTAACCGTCGTCGTGGCATGATTCTGGGTATGGAAGATACGGTTTCCGGCAAGGTCATTCGTGCCGAGGTTCCGTTGGGTGAAATGTTCGGTTACGCAACCGACGTTCGTTCCATGTCTCAGGGTCGCGCGAGCTACTCTATGGAATTCAAAAAATACAATACAGCTCCGTCGCATATCGTCGAAACTGTTACCAAAAAGCAAGGCTGATTCAGCCCTTTAAGCTAGGAGTTAATTGTCGTGGCTAAAGAAAAATTTGAACGGAACAAACCGCACGTCAACGTTGGCACCATCGGTCACGTCGACCACGG
>NZ_JAKUDH010000042.1:0-17422 GCF_031570495.1 Pseudomonas sp. JL2 | reverse complement strand
TCAGCATGTTATGCCCGAACACAAAATTTCTGACAGTCCCAGGTTAGTCGACCGGTGAACCTAAGAATCCCGGCGCGCCCGAAGGCGCCCTGCGTACAGCCACCATCAAACAGGAACAGTAAACCTGACCGATAGGGACCTGATACGTCTTAGGTTGAGACGGGCGACTAAACCCGATCACTGATGAGCAGTGACAGGACTCAAACTACCGACGCAACCCAAGGTGAACAAGCCGGCGGATTCTGGCGTAGTTGTAGGCAAAGGCGCAAGGCGAGGTCGGCTGGCGAGTTGCGGGTGCCCAATGTCTGACAGCCTGATCTGACGCTGCAGATTGTTCCGAACCTCAAATAGCCAGCCCTACCTGTATTGAGGAAACCAGAACAACCACTTCAAGAAACCTCCTACATCGCGGCCCTCTCTTCCCGCGTTAGCGTCTGTCCTGCATTTTTTCCGGACGAGACTCACTACGTGGCGGCACGCAAAAACGACATCCCCCAGGTCCGAAACCCGCCCAGCGGCGATGGGCATCACGTCACCTATCGGGACATGACCGCCAGCGAACTGGCCGAGCGCGAAACCCGGCAGCAGGCTTACGAAGCCATGCTTGCCCGGCAAGCTGCCTATGAACACGCGCGCTGGGCCACGGTGGATAACAAGCCTTTGTCCTCCGTGGCCGGATGCGTGTTTGCCAAGAGCTGCAAGCTCCCCAACGGCATCATCGATTACAACAACCCCAACGGCTACGTGCCGGCAGATCTGGTCAAGCAGTACGGCGATCTCATGTGGCTCGGCGGCCGGAGCGCCGCCCCGTCCGGCACGATCCCCCTCAAGCAGATCGGCGCAGGCACGGTTCCCGTTACCTTGGGCAGGCTCGCGCTGGGCGGTTCGGCAACGTCCACGGCTGCAACTGCCGGCGGCACCGTCGGCGCAGCGCTGCTGACCGGCATCGTCGCCCTGCTCTGGCCGTCCAATCTGGGTGACAGCGCGCTCTACAGCGAAGACCAGTTACGCAACCTCAAACAGGCCCGCAGCCGCGTGCGCTTGAGCATCGAGCAGCAGGCCGATGGCAGCCTCAAGGGCTACGGCTTTTACACCGGCCAGAACCGCGATTGGGAAATGGTCGACGTTGTTCAGTTCACCCCGCGAGCCGATCAGTTCATCGCCGACCTGGGGGATGGCATCGAATTGATCTGGACGCCGGCTACCAACCCGTCCGACACCCTCGGCATTCCCGCCCTGGAAGCTGCGCCTCAGGCGCCACCTATTTGGATCTACCCGCCGACGCCGATGGCCGACAGCGTCATCGTCGACCCGATTTATCCGCCGGAGTACAGGGATTTCATTCTGGTATTTCCGGCTGATTCGGGGGTTCGGCCGGTTTATGTGGTTTTGAGTGTTCCTCGAAAGGGCATGGCCGAGACCGGCCACGACTATCACCCAGCTCCGAAAACCCATGAAATTGTTGGCTTCCCTGGATTGAAAAGAGGCAAGAAAAAAACACCTGTACAAGGAGGTGGCGGCCTAAGGGATCGCTGGCTTGATGCGAAGGGCAGAACCATTTACGAATGGGATTCTTCACATGGCGAATTGGAAGCCTATCGTTCGAGCGATGGAAGTCATCTAGGGGCCTTCGATCATATTACGGGCGAGCAGACAGACGGCCCGAAAAAAAACCGTAATATCAAAAAATATTTGTGAGGATCAAATGGGACTCAAACTAAGACTTGAGTGGTATAGCAAGCAAACCGAATCCTGCGAGGGGGAGGAGTATTCCGAAGACTTGGGTGAAGACGGCTCTGTCATTGAAGCCCTAGGGATTCCAATCGAAAACAATGTCAATAACGGAGGGTTTGATGTTCCCCAGGAATGGGTCAAAACCCTCCAGCCTCACTTTCAACACTCAATTGATTGGAGCAGCTACGACTATCAGATTGCTTTCGACTATCGAGACAGCTGGTAGCCACGGAGCGAGTGGTCAATAAAAGAGGAACACAGATTCATGCCATATACCGGGCCCGGCTGAAAAACAGTGCCGCGCCAATGCCAATAGCACTGGTTGAGGCGATCCCCAGATCAAAACCGGAGACGAAAGACGGCAGTGTAAAAATGCTCGCAAACCCCAGGGCAACCAGGGCGATGCCTAGCCATTTCCTGAGGCCGTAGGATTTCATATAGAAAAACAACAGCAGGAACACTGCATATGCCAAGGCGTATAGGCCAAATTCATTCATAGTCTTAGCCGCCTTGAGCCTTGATGATCATAGAGGAAGCGGAGTGTTGCGGACCTATGCCACCGCTGACCTGTGCATCCAAGCTTACGATGACATCACCGGCGTGATAAGTCGGCAATTTGCCCAACGTGAACTCGCGGACAGCCCATCCCACAGGGATGACCGCACCGGGCATGAACTTGCCGGCCGCTGCGGCGAAAACCCCGCTGGTGAGGTTGGCGATACTCATTCGTTGGGTGTTGAGTAAATCACCCTGCTGCCGGGTCAAGGGGTTGGAAATCCCGACCATCATTTGGCAGGGTAGATCCTTGGCGAGCATTTTGTCGTAGAGCTCCACCACCCGGTTGCTCACTTCATAGTGGGCGGCTTTCGCTTCACCAAAATGCAGCGTTCTGAGACTACCCCGCTCATCGGCCGACAAGGTGAAGCGCGATACGCTGAAGATAATTCCATGGCTGCCAGAAAACTGACCGTTTTCAAACTTCAATGCTCGCATCCTTATCGAGTCTGGGAAGACGGGGAGCTTGTCTTAGCTGACGGGCGTTTCGCAAATGGTACCGACTAAGCGCCGCTGGTCAATTTGCTCAAGACAATCTTGTTCCTCCCCACCGCCTTGATGCGCGCCTGCCCCTGCAGCACTTCGGTTTGCCTATGCGGTTATTGCTTCAGGTCTTCAATCAGCTTGCCTACAGCCAAATCAGACACCCGGGAAAACGCCGCACGCGCTGCTTCGGGATCGGTGGCGTACTGCTCAGGGGTGTAAGCGAGGGTGTTGCTTTCATTGAATGCCGAAATGGTATTGAAGTTGCGCCAAACCGAGGTGCCGCTGCGTTTCATGGAGCCGTTGACACCAATGACTGGGTAAAGCACAGAGCTGTAGTTTTTCAGGCTAAGCCCCCACTGCATGACCATGATTTCAACGTCGGCGTCCGCTCTCTCGCCTTGCGCCACGATGGTGAACAGCCCTTCTTGCTTGATGCGCCTCTCGAAGCTTTCACGCACCAGTTTGCCCACATCGATACCGTGGGCTTGCATGTTGTTCAGAATCGCTTGGGAAATATCCGCCGTCGCGCCATCGGCCGCCTTGGTACCCACGACCGAGCCGGCGCCCGTCAACGCGCTTGTGCCAGCGCTCGATGCTCCGGCCAACATGCCAGTCGCTGCACCTGCTCCGGCCCCCAGTCCTGCTCCCCAAGCCTGAGTCATGCTCGTGTATTTGAAGTTTTCTACCGCAAAGTACACGGGAAGGATCTTGATCGTTTTGATCTGGTGGCGGTCTTCGACACTCAAAGACTTGGTTACACACCCGGAAAGCAGGACGACCGAAAGCAACGCGAGAATCAACTTTTTCATGGGTGGGGAAACCGATTACCTGGATGAATGTGGGCTCTGGGCGCCATGACTGACAACCGTTTCAATAGAAGCGGTCTTCTTCTTTCATGCGTTAAATGCGACCGAACGTCCTGAAGGAGATACACAGGAACACCAATGTCAGCAGTACACCGCCAGTCATGACAAAAAACCGGAGCGATACGTGTGTAGCTCGGTGGCGATGCTGTTTATTTTGGGAAACCACCTCACGGCATGGAAATCTTGTACTCGGCGAGCTTGGCCTTGTGCTCCTCACGTACGTACTTCTTGTTGACGATCTGCGAGAACTTCATGAAGTCGGCCTTGGCGCCGTCCTTATCTCCCAAATGGTCGTACGCGATCCCACGCTCGTAATAGGCCCAGGCATAGTCCGCCTGGCGCTCAAGGCCGGTGCTGAATGCTTCAGCGGCCTCTCGGTACTGACCCAGGTCTGTCAGCGCGAGGCCCTGATGATAGTAGGTCGGCATGTGGAAGCCGGAGCCCTTTCCGGCTTCTCCCAGTCCGTTGTCGAGGTTGTACTGCACAAGTTCAAGCGCTTTTTTCGGGTTGCCAGCGTCGCGATACATGCTGCTCAAATCCAGATTGGCGCGCGCATCAGGCTTGGCCTCCAATTGGATGGATTTTTCCTTGGCAGCCACCGCTTCGGGGAAATGCTTGAGGTTGCTGTGGGCGTCGGCCTGCACCGCGTAAATCAAACTTTCCAGCGAGGCGGGCAAGGTATTTTTCTGCAGACATAGATCACCTTCCTGTAGCGCCAGGGGGTAATTTTCGGCTTTGGACGCCTTAATCTGATTTGTGCAGTGCGCGAGGTTGGCTTTTTGCGGGTTCTGCATTCCGGCACATCCTGTGAGGATGAAGGAGCAGGCGATCAGTGCGGGCCAGCGAGCATTCATGAAAAGTATCCTTGTTAGTCGAACAGACGAGCGTTGAGGTCAGGGCGATAGACCTGCAAGAGCGGCGCGGTCACGGTGCCTTGTAGCGAGCAGAACACGGTGGTGTGCCCTGCCAGCGGCGGTGTTGTGTCGCCCGTGTCGACCATCAACACGCGGTCTACGAAACCAAACGGAGTGACGACGCCGGGGCCGGTCAATCCTTCGGTGCGCCATTGGCCGATCGGGTCACCAACGCGGCGAATTTCGGCGCGGGTAATGGCTTTGCCCTGACCGACAAAACGCGCGTTATCGACGATCAACGGTTTGAGTTTTGCGGCCACCTCTTGCGGCGAACCATCGGCTACGAAACCCCAGAACAGAAAATTGCCGACATTCTTGATGGTTTCGGCCTGGTTGTAATAGCCGACCATCTGCACGCCGTTGACGATCAGGGGCGTTTCGAAGTGTTGGTAAGTGCCGCCTTCCTGTAGCGGGCTCATGATGGTCGGTGCCTTGACCGAGCCGTAATCACTCAGGCGTACGGTACCTGCCGGCAGGCGGGCATCGCGCAGACTCTCGAAGAAATGCGCATCGCAACGGGAAAATTCGGTCAGCAGTTGTTCGGGCGTGGTGACGGTCTGAGCCTGGGCATTGCAGGCAGCGGCGACAGCGAGCAAAGCAACGCCAGAAAAAACAGAGCGGAACATTAGATTCATCCGTGAGGTGGAAACGAAGTCTGTCGGCCTATGAATCGCGAACTTTAGCAAGACGGGTCTGCGGGAGAAGGCCTAAGTGCCGAATCCTGCAGATAAGGCTGCATAGCGAAGGGAGCGGGTTTAATTTCAAGCCACTAAATAATTCCGGGGCCGGGTGTATCGGGTTGGGTGGTTTNTGCGGGAGAAGGCCTAAGTGCCGAATCCTGCAGATAAGGCTGCATAGCGAAGGGAGCGGGTTTAATTTCAAGCCACTAAATAATTCCGGGGCCGGGTGTATCGGGTTGGGTGGTTTTGGGGCTGCTGCGCAGCCCAGCGGGGATAAATCCCCTCGCCACAAGTTCGGGTGCTCTTGCGTGGCCGTACGGCGGGATGTCATGTGCCGCTGGGCCCCACTTTGCTGTGATATTACGCAACCCAAGCCAGATCAGTTTGGTTGCCGCGTCGTCGGGGCGGGAGCTATCTATTACTTAATGATTGTTATCAAGTCGACGCCTTCAAATCGACGCCCAATGCCTGGGCAAATGCCTTCACCAGCGGACTGCGCACGATGTTGTGACGCAGGATCAGATTAAACGGTGTGCTGATGTGAATGAGGTCCGGCCGCAAGGCTCGCAATTGCCCTTCAGACACCATCGACGCGGCGTAATGCTGCGGGAGAAAACCCACGAAACGCCCGGTCTTGATCAGCAGCGCCACGGCTTCCACCTGGGTCGCCGAGGCGGAAAAACTGTCGTACCGGGCAAAATTCAATTTGTCGCGATGGATCGCGTAGCGATGGTTGATGCACTCGTACTCCTTGAGTACGTTGCTGCCGATTTCTGCGTCCGACACCGCAAACAACGGGTGGCCGATCGCGCAGTAAACCTCTGAGCGTTCTTCATACAACGCGTAATAGTCGAACTCTTCGCGCTTCTGATAAACCGGTACGATACCGGCCACCAGGCGCCCCTCTACGACCCCTCTTTCAACCTCATCCAGTTGTGAGGTCTGAAGTTGAAACCTTACTTTCGGTGACTCTTTATTTATTCGTTCAAGCGCTGCAACTAACGGTGAATTAATGTCGGAAATAGTATTGTCAATGACGCCCACTCCCAGGTCACCAACAAGTTCGTTCTGCGCGGAACTAAGCCGATCACGAAAGTTATCGACCGAGGCAAATAAATCAATCGATGCCTGATACACCAATCGGCCTTCTTCGGTCAGATGAAAACCCTCTCGACCTCGGGTGCACAAGCGCATACCAATACGAATTTCAAGGTCGGAAATTTGTTTGCTGATGGCCGCCAACCCCACATTCAGCTCGTTCTGCGCCGCACTGAAACCGCCAGCCTCGACCACAGCCTTGAACACTTTGAGCAGTTTGAAATCCAGCCCGCTGAGGGCCAGCGGCGCCCGATGCAGCGTTTTTGGCGCCGGGTTTCCGGAATTGGAAAGTGGGGTTTCCATAATGCTTATTTACCTCTGGCGCGCTATTCAACAACCTGTGTCCAACAACAAAAATAAAGCTGGCCAATAATAATGAACACAGAAAACCAGGCTTGGCAACCGCTAATAATCCCCGTACTTCAGTGCCAACTCACTGACTTCGAACTGCTAAAAGCTGACACTTCGATCAGCTCTCGCAACGCTGCAACTGCCCTCTTGAAAACTGCTTAGGCCGAACCACGCCCGAATTATTTCCGGCGGGTCTTCTCGGCTCTTCGCATCCATATCAGTTCGCTTTACCGACGAGGAAAATAACAATGTCTCACCCCACCGAACGTCTCTGGGGGGCCCGTTTCAAAAGCGGTCCCTCCGAAGCCCTGGCGGCCCTGTCCCGTTGCCCTGAGCGTTACTTTCGCCTGACCCCGTACGACCTCGCCGGCTCCAAGGCCCATGCCCGTGAGCTGCAACGCGCCGGACTGTTGAGCGAGCAGGAAACCCACACCATGCTCGACGCGCTGGAAGGTATCGGCGCTGATTTCAAAGCCGGCAGCATCGCGCCAACGCTGGATGACGAAGACGTCCACACGTTCATCGAACGCCTGCTGACCGAGCGCCTCGGCCCATTGGGCGGCAAGCTGCGCGCCGGCCGTTCGCGCAACGACCAGACCGCCAACGACCTGCGTCTGTTCCTGCGCGACCACGTGCGCACCCTGGCCGTCGAAGTACTTGCCTTGCAACAAGCGCTGGTCGATCAGGCCGAACAACACATCGAAAGCATCTGCCCAGGCTTCACTCACCTGCAACAGGCGCAACCGATCGTCTTTGCCCATCACTTGCTCGCTCACGCCCAATCGATGCTGCGTGACGTGCAACGACTGGTGGACTGGGACATCCGCACCGCGCTGTCGCCACTCGGCGCCGCCGCCATGGCCGGTTCCGCCATCGCGCGCCTGCCGCAGCAGTCGGCTAGGGAAATGGGTTACAGCGGCGTCTGCGAAAACTCCATCGATGCGGTGGCCAGCCGCGATCACGTCGCCGAATTCCTGTTTATTGCCAGCATGCTCGGGATCAACATTTCCCGCCTTGCCGAAGAATTTTGTCTGTGGTCATCGCGGCAATTTCGCTGGGTTGCCCTGGACGATGCCTACGCCACCGGTAGCTCAATCATGCCGCAGAAGAAAAACCCGGACATTGCCGAACTGGCCCGGGGCAAGGCAGGTCGCCTGATCGGCAACCTCACCGGTCTGCTCTCTACCCTGAAATCGCTGCCACTGTCATACAACCGCGACTTGAGCGAAGACAAGAACGGCGTGCTCGACAGCGTCGACACCTTGCTGCTGGTCCTGCCCGCCATGGCCGGGATGGTCGCGACCATGAAGGTCAACGTTGAAGAGTTGCGCCGCCAGGCACCGCTCGGGTTCACCCTCGCGACCGAAGTGGCCGACTGGCTGGCGGTGCGCGGGGTGCCGTTCAAGGAAGCCCATGAAATCACCGGCGCGTTGGTTCAGGCCTGTGAGAAACACGACATCGAGTTGTGGGAAGCCTCGCCGGCGCTGTTGGCCGAAATCGATCCGCGCCTGACCCCGGAAGTACGCGACAGCCTGACGCTAGAAGCCGCCATCGCTGCCCGTAGCGGTTGGGGTGGTACCGCGCCGCAGCAGGTGCGCGAGCAGATCGGCCGGTTGAAGACCGCCCTCGCCGCGCAACACGAATGGACCAAGAACTATCAGGGCTTCCGCCTCTGATAGACAACGCAAAACCCTGGTAGGAGCTGGCAAGCCGGCACCTGCAAGGAAATGTGTTTGACCTGCAATACCCGTGTTCGGAGAAACAACATGAGTCAGACTCAGGCAGAACGACTTCAGGCGGAGCGCAAACTGGCGGAAAACCAGTTTGATATAACCCAGTACGACCACGTGCCACGTCGTTACTACGGGCGGATTTTTTTCGCCACCGTGATCCTCATAGCGATCATCGGCCTGGTACGCGCCTTTGCCGAAGGCAAGATCGAATGGTCGTACATCGGCCAGTTCCTCACCTCCCAAGCGATCATGTGGGGCTTGCTCAATACCATCGTCATGGCCGTGCTGGCGATGGGGCTGGGTATTGTGTTCGGGGTGATCACGGCGATCATGCGCATGTCGGCCAACCCGATCCTGCGTTACGTGGCGGTGACCTACACCTGGCTGTTTCGCGGCACGCCGCTGATCCTGCAACTGCTGTTGTGGTTCAACCTGGCGCTGATCTTCCCCACCATCGGTATTCCCGGCCTGTTCGAAATGGACACCGTGAGCCTGATGACGCCATTCGCGGCCGCCCTCCTGGGCTTGAGCATCAACCAGGGCGCCTACACCGCCGAAGTGGTGCGCGCCGGCCTGTTGTCGGTGGACACCGGGCAGTACGAAGCCGCCAAGTCGATTGGCATGCCACGCCTGCAAGCCCTGCGCCGGATCATCCTGCCGCAGGCGATGCGGATCATCATTCCGCCGGTCGGCAACGAGTTTATCGGCATGGTGAAAATGACCTCGCTGGCGAGCGTCATCCAGTACTCGGAACTGCTCTACAACGCCCAGAACATCTACTACGCCAACGCCCGGGTGATGGAGCTGCTGATCGTCGCGGGTATCTGGTACCTGGCCACCGTCACCGTCCTGTCCTTTGGTCAAAGCCGTCTGGAGCGTCGTTTCGCTCGCGGCGCCGGCAAGCGTTCTTGAGGAGCCCTACATGAGAAGCATCGTCAAGGCCGTGAGTCTGAACAAGTATTACGACCAGTTTCACGCGCTCAAAGACATCAATATCGAAGTCGAGCAAGGTGAAGTGCTGTGCATCATCGGCCCGTCCGGTTCCGGTAAAAGCACCTTGCTGCGTTGCGTCAACCAACTGGAAAAGATCGACAAGGGTGGCTTGTGGGTCGATGGCGAACTGGTGGGTTACCGCATCGTCGGCAACAAACTGCACGAACTCAACGAGTCCCAGATCGCCCGTCAACGTCTGTCCACCGGCATGGTGTTCCAGCGTTTCAACCTGTTTCCGCACATGACTGTGCTGCAAAACATCATCGAAGGGCCCTGCCAGGTGCTCAAGCGTTCGCCCAAAGAGGCAAATGAAGAAGCCCTGGAATTGCTCGCCCGCGTCGGCCTGACCGACAAGCGCAACAGCTACCCGATCGAACTTTCGGGTGGCCAGCAGCAACGCGTAGCCATTGCGCGTGCATTGGCCATGCGCCCCAAGCTGATGCTGTTCGATGAACCCACTTCGGCACTCGACCCGGAACTGGTCGGTGAGGTGCTGTCGGTGATGCGCGACCTCGCGCAGACCGGCATGACCATGATCGTCGTCACCCATGAACTGGGCTTCGCTCGCGAGGTTTCCAATCGCATGGTGTTCATGGACGGCGGGCAGATCGTGGAGGCTGGAAGCCCCGAAGAAATACTAATAAGTCCGCAAAACCCTCGCACCCAAAGCTTCATTTCTGCCGTTCGAACCTAAGCGCCCTTTGGCGCTCACAACACTCAAAAGAGAACGACCATGAAGAACTTCGTAATCCCAGCAGTACTCGCAGGCTTGATGGCCTCCAGCTTCAGCTTCGCCGCCGAACTGCCGGCCAGCATCAAGGACAAGGGCGAGATCGTCGTCGCGATCATGCCGAACTATCCGCCGATGGATTTCAAGGACCCGGCCACCAACCAGTTGACCGGCCTGGACTATGACCTGGGCAACGCCTTGGCCGAACGCTTGGGCATCAAGATCAAATGGCAGGAAACTGGCTTCGAACAAATGATCAACGCGCTCACCACCGACCGCGTCGACATGGTGCTGTCGGGCATGACCGACACCGCCGAACGTCAGGCCAGCGTGACCTTCGTTGACTACTTCACCAGCGGTCCGCAGTTCTACACCCTGCAAAAGAACAAAGACATCAACGAGATTATCGACCTGTGCGGCAAGAAAGTCGGCACCAGCCGCCGCACCACCTTCCCTACGGAAATCGCCGAGTGGAGCAAGGCCAACTGCGAAGCGGCGGGTAAACCGGCGATCAACGTGGTGGGCACCGAAGGCTCCGCCGACGCCCGTGCGCAACTGCGCCAGAGCCGTATCGACGCGGCGATGCAAGGCAGCGAAACCCTGCCGTACCTCAAGACCCAGGAAAAGGACATGTACAAGACCGTGGGCCTGCCGATCTCGTCGCAGTTCACCGGCCTGGGCGTCAGCAAGAAAAAACCTGAGCTGAGCGAAGCGGTGAAAGTCGCACTGCAGAGCATGATCGACGACGGCAGCTACCAGGCGATCCTGAAGAAGTGGGAGCTGGAGCTGGGCGCGATCAAGACGGCGACCATTAACGCCGGGAAGTAACCGCAAGGAACAAGCCTGTCCGTTTGTTGTGGGAGCGAGCCTGCTCGCGATGGTGTGTCAGTCGACACGGGTGCGCTGATACGCCATCGCGAGCAGGCTCGCTCCCACACGGATTGGGCTTTACCTATGAAATAGCTGGAGCACCACGATGTCCTCCTCACCCCAACCCACCTGGCCGGCGCCGCACAAAGCCTGCCTCGCCCTGGCCTTCGACCTCGACGGCCCCACCGGCGATGCCATGCTCAACGGCTCGATCTGGCACAAGCCTGAGTATTTCGGATTTGGCGGTTATGGTCCTTACCGGGCGCTGCCGCGACTGCTCGATCTGCTCGACGCCTTCGGCATCCCGACCACCTTCTTCGTCCCGGCCTGGGTCGTTGAGAACTGGCCGAAGCAGTGCCAGGCGATTGTCGAGCGCGGGCATGAGGTGGCGTACCACGGCTACAAGCACGAATCCTTTTACGCCCTGACGCTGGAACAGCAGAAGGACGTGATGAAGCGCTGCCGCGAGGTGTTCTGGAACCACTTGAACATCCGCGCCGAAGGCTTTCGCACCCCCTCCGGCGACTGGCGCGCCGAGACCCCGGCGATGCTGGTCGAGGCCGGCGTGACCTATTCCAGCAGCATGCGTGGCGATGACCGCCCGTACCTGGTGAAGGTGCCGGGTTTTGACACGCCCCTGGTGGAGATCCCCGGCCGCTGGGAGATGGATGACTACGCCTCACTGGCTTATACCCGCGCGCCGGATTTTCCGTCAGGGCTGGATCGCACCGCCAGCTATGAGCTGACCCTGGACAACTGGTGTCGCGAATACGACGGCGCCATGAATGAAGGCTTGTGCCTGACCACCCTGTTCCATCCCAAGATCACCGGCAAGCCGGGACGCATCCTGCTGCTGGAAAAACTCTTCGAACACATGCGCCAGCGCAACGACGTGTGGTTTGCCACCTGCCGCGATGTCGCGCAGTGGTGGCTCAAGGAGCATCACCATGGCTGATTCGGTTTTCTGGCCCCTGGGCTACCGCTGCGCTGTCGTGTTGACGGTCGATTACAACGACATCCACGGCATTCTCACCCAGGCCCCGGAAGTCGCCGGGCGCGACAAGACCCTGTCCGTGTGGCGTTACGGCACACAACGGGGTGTCGAGCGCCTGTTGGGGCTGTTCGACGAACTGAAGGTGTGCAGCAGTTGGTTCATTCCCGGCATCGTTGCCGAAGAAAACCCGCAACACATCCAGGCGATTCAAGCAGGCGGGCATGAGATTGCCTGCACCGGTTATCGCCACTGCAACTACGACACTCTCGACCTGGCGCAGCAGCGTGACGAAATCGCCCGAGGGTGTGCAGCATTGCAGGCGCTGACCGGCCAGCGCCCCAGCGGTTTTCGCATCCCCGCCGGCAATGGCGCACCGGGGTTCATCGAGGCCTTGGGCGAACACGGCATAAGCTGGTCGTCGTCATGGCGTGGCGATGATTTGCCTTTCGCTCACCCTACGGCACCCGGGATTATCGAACTGCCGTTGCACTATGAACTGGAGGACGAGCCCTACTTCGCCTTCAACCTGAGCCCGGCGGTACCACCTGCGCAATCGCGGATCGCTTCCTACAGTCACACTCTGGGCAATCTGCAAATGGACTTCGCCGGGTTTCACCGCTTCGGCCTGTGTTACGTGCTGCGCCTGCATCCCGAGATCATCGGCACGCCGGGGCGAATCGGCGTGTTGCGCGAGCTGCTGCGGAGCATCCAGCAGCACGATGATGTATGGATCGCCCGAGGTTGCGAAGTCGCCCAATGGTGGGCGGACTCGGCGCTGCCAACGGCCGGCGATCACCCCGCCTCGGTGTACGAGCGGCACTATCGGGACTACCTGCTATGACCGAGCGCCTGCAGCGACTGGCGCAGTTCTGCGTCGACACTCGCTTCGAAGACTTGCCTGCGGCGCTGGTGGCGCAGGCCAAACGGCACATCCTCGATACGTTCGGAGCGGCATTGGCCGGCGCGGACAGCGACGTCGCACGGCAGGCACGTCAGGTCTTCGAGGGCGAAACCGGCAACAGCCTGGTCTGGGGCACCAACCTGCGACTCGGCGCCGCCCAGACGGCAATGCTCAACGGCGTCGCCGCCCATGCGCTGGAACTGGACGACACCGGTGGCTGCGACCACTCCGGAGCGGTGGTCCTGCCGGCGGTGATGGCCGCGGTGTCGATGGCGCCCGGAACGGTCAACGGTCGTGAGCTGATCACGGCCGTGGTGCTTGGCTATGAAGTCGGTCGCCGGGTGCTCGAAGCCTGCGGCGGCTATTCGGCGCACAACGGCGCGGGGTGGCATTCCACTGCCACCTGCGGGGTGTTCGGCGCAGCAGCCGCCGGTGCGCGCGTCCTGAGACTGGACGCCGGGCAAACGCTCGCTGCGCTTGGCATTGCGGGCAGTTTCAGCGGGGGCTTGTGGGCGTTCATCCATGACGGCTCGCAAAGCAAGAAGCTGCACAGCGGCCGTGCGGCTGAAGGAGGATTGCTGGCCGCGCGGTTTGCCCAGCAGGGCATCACCGGGCCGGCCAGGCTGTTCGATGACGTCTGGGGCGGTTTTCTCAAGACCCTGGCCGGGCCGACGGCAGAACCGCAAGCGCTGGACGCGGATCTGGGCTCGGTGTGGAAACTCGCCCGCTGCTCGATCAAGCCCTATGCCTCGTGCCGTGGCACCCATTCGGCCATCGATGCGCTGGGGTTGCTGCTGGATCAGTTGCAAGTCGGCGCCGATCAGGTCGAAGACATTCAGGTGTCGTTGTGCGGGTTTCTACAGGACATGTGCGGTGGCCAGGATGTCAGCACGCTGCCGGCAGCGCAGATGAGCCTGCCTTACGCCCTGGCGGCGCGGCTGGTACACGGGCATTGCGGACTTGAAGCCTATGACGAGACCACGCGCCGCGACCCGCGGATTGACCGCTGGCTGTCGCGCATTCGCCTTGAAGTTGACCCGCGACGGTCAGAGGATGGCGAACCCGTGGTCTGCGTGCGGACCGTGGACGGTCGGCAGGCGCGGCTGTGCGTCGATCCGCCCTTGGGTGCGCCAGCCAATCCGATGAGCGATGCGGCGCTGGAGCAGAAATTTTTCAGCCTGGCGGAGCGAGTGATGCCGCGGGTACAAGCCGAGGCGTTGCTGGGGCAACTAGCGCGGCTAGAAACGCTGGAGTCGGTTGGACTGCTCGAGCGGTGGTTGGGTTGAAACTTTTATTGCCTGATCGGGCGTTATCGCGAGCAGGCTCGCTCCCACAATTGAATTACCTTCCCCTGTGGAAGCGAGCCTGCTCGCGATGGCAGTGCCTCGGCGCAAACAAACGCTAAAAACTGGAATAAGGACATCTGCCCCACCGTGGCCACTTACTCGCTCGTCATCCGCCGCCTGATGATCGTTTCACTGACTATCGTCGTCAGCCGAGCCATTACCAGCCCGTTGCTCACCCTGTTCCTGAGCAACAAACTCGGTCTCAACCAACAGGACGTCGGTTTGTTGCTGGGCATCGCGGTGTTCATTGCCACCCTGCTCGCGCTCTACGGTGGCTACATCATCGATCGCCTGGAGAAACGCCGGCTACTGATCCTGACCATGCTCTCCAGCGCCATCGGATTCGTACTGCTGACCTTCGCCCAGAACCTCTACCTGACTACCCTGACCCTGGTGATCACCGAAACCGCGTCGGCCCTGTTCCTGATCGGTTCCAAGGCGATCCTCAGCGAAAACCTGCCCGTGGGACAGCGGGCCAAGGCGTTTTCCTTACGCTACACCCTTACCAATATCGGCTACGCCACCGGCCCGATGCTCGGCGTGGTGATTGCCGGGGTGTACCCGATTGCACCGTTCTTGATTGCCGGCGCCATCGCTTTCGGCAGCATCTTCCTGATGAGCGGCATTCCCAGCGACTCGGCCCCGGCCCCCGCGATCGGTCAGCCACAGAGTTTTCTCAAGACCCTGGTGACCCTGAAAAACGACCGCACGCTGATCATGTTCACCTGCGGCTGCCTGCTCAGTACCGTGGTCCACGGGCGTTTTACCCTGTACCTGTCGCAATACCTGCTGGTGGTCGAGGACTCCCAGCGCGCGCTGCAAACCATGGCGGCCCTGCTCGCCTGCAATGCGATTGCCGTGATCCTGCTGCAATACCAGATCGGCCGCTTTCTCAAGCGCGAACAGCTGCGTTACTGGATCGCCGGTGGCACCAGCCTATTCATCCTCGGTCTGATCGGCTTCAGCCTGGCCGACAGCCTGGTGTCCTGGTGCGTGGCGATGTTCATTTTCACCCTCGGTGAGATGATCATTTACCCTGCCGAATTCCTCTTCGTTGACACCCTGGCACCGGAAGAACTGCGCGGCAGCTACTACGGCGCGCAGAACCTCGCGGCCCTGGGCGGCGCGTTGAGCCCGGTGATCTGCGGCTTCCTGCTCATGCACACCCCAGCGCCGACGATGTTCTATGCCTTGAGCTTGTTGACGGCGCTGGGCGGCACACTGTGCTTCATGAGTGGGCGGCGAGTCGCGCTACAGCAAAATTATGCAAACAAGCAGCATTAATATGAATGAGTCAGCATCCGTAACGAACGGCACACCGCGCCTCGCTCCACCCGCTCAGTCTTCAAGGCCCTACCCGTCATCTACGCACGCTTATGAAAATGTCTCTAACTCACTCCAGATGTGCTCGCCGCGTACAGACCCATCCGTGCATCAATCCCGCCTGAAAGAACTGTACAGGGGTGTCAAACCCGGCGGCCTTGATAAGGCTCGCGACCTGTTGCGCAGGCAGGATCGCAACATCTCTGGCGTAAGCAATACGCGCTCGCTCCAGCACTTCTGGCTGAAGACCATGGGAGGACATCAATGTCATCCAACTTCGTAACAGCACCTCATAGGCAGGCGATTCGGTATCAGAGGCAAGGTCGGCGTTCGCCAATATTCCGTGGGGTTTAAGGCGCTGGGCTATTTCGCGAAAGAACCTGGTGCGGGCATCTTCTTCCAACAAGAATTGGGAGACCAGCAAGCAGGTAGCCGCGTCGTAGCTGGCCTCGGCGACGAGCGTATCCAGGTAGCCTTCGTGAAAATAGCAGCGCGCGAGAAAGCCATGCTGAACGGCCCTCTGACGACAGACATCAAGCATAGCGCCCGAAGGGTCGACAGCAGTGAAATGCCAGCCGGGGAAGCGCTCCGCCAGATGGGCAAGTTCCGCCCCCGTGCCAACGCCGACGCAGAGTATCCGGGCATTTTCCGGCAGGCCGGCGAACTGAGATTCGAGCAGCAAATAGAGGGCGGCGCGAATCGGCGCCATCCTTTCCCATTGCTTGTCGTAGCTGACAGCTTGCTGGTCGAACAATATCTTGAGGTCTTCACTGCGCATAGGGCACCTTGTGTCGTGATAGACGCATCGCGTAACCGCGGTACTGCTTTCAGTATCC
The DNA here is from genome assembly GCF_031570495.1 of Pseudomonas sp. JL2. Lineage (NCBI taxonomy): Bacteria > Pseudomonadati > Pseudomonadota > Gammaproteobacteria > Pseudomonadales > Pseudomonadaceae > Pseudomonas > Pseudomonas sp. JL2. Next base: position 1,012 of record NZ_JAKUDH010000042.1, on the reverse strand, counting down.
CAGACCTGTCAAGCCCTACACCTTAGCGGCCGCCATGCTGTGGATCAGCACTTCCCAGGCCCCAGTCGAGCATTGATATTAGGATTATCTCAGCAGGTTGCGAGGGGGGACTCAACCCGATCACTGACCTCGGCCTATTCTGACGCTGTCCCCTCTCCCACAGGCAGGCCCCATGATCCACTGCAAACGAGCCTACGAAGCAGCCAGCACCGAGGACGGCGTACGGGTTCTGGTGGACCGTCTATGGCCGCGTAATTGTCGCAAGGACGAACTCCCCATCGCGCAGTGGCTGCCGGAGGTGGCGCCTTCTCATGAGCTGCGCAAGGCGTTCAAAGCGGGGGCGGTTTCGTTCGAGCAGTTCAAGTTGGCCTATCGCAAGGAGTTGGCTGCGCGGCCGGAGGGTTGGTGGCGGTTGGTGGATGTTGCGCGGGGCGGCAATCTCACCCTGGTATACGCCGCCAAATCCACGGTCGAGAACAATGCCGTGGTGTTGGCTGAATGGTTGGAGGATGAGGTGGAGAAGCGGGCGGAGGGGAGTTCGCCGGTTTGTTATTTGGGTGGGGAGTTCTGATGGGCGGCAGGATGGTTTTGGGGCCGCTGCGCAGCCCAGCGGGAGCAAGCTCCCTCGCCACGGTGGTAGTTATTCTTTTCAGGCGGTGTACGGCTAAGATGGCGCGCAGGCGAGTTCACAAGGAAGGCTGGCGTGATGCAATCCCGTTTTGATCCCTTGGTTCATATCGATTGGAAAACACCCGGCGCTGAGTTGCTTGGGCTGCTGCAGCATTACTATCCCGACATCGGTGTGTTTTCCGGGCCGGAATTCGAGGCGCTGTTGGATGAGCTTTCCAACGAAATGGCCGAGGTCTGTTTCGAGGCGTTGGTACCTGTGCTGGCGCGTCACGGCTTTGACCTGTGGAACCTGGACGCCGGCGGTGATGATTACCGACCGGTGATTGTCCCGGCCGATCAACGCGGGAGTGTCAGATTTTTTGTGTGCGGGCCGGTAACGGCC
>NZ_JAKUDH010000041.1:0-18042 GCF_031570495.1 Pseudomonas sp. JL2 | reverse complement strand
TCCAAAATCATTAGGCCAGTTCAGCCTGCTCGCGATAGCGGCAGATCAGCCACCATTGATGTCGGCTGACACACCACTATCGCGAGCAGGCTCGCTCCCACATGGGGTGTGTGTGCTATTGACGGGCGTTACCTTTCGCTCAACGAAAACTGCGTCAGGCAGAACGTCGGTATCCCCATGTCTTCCAGGCGCTGCGAGCCAAGCAACTCCGGCAGGTCGATGATCGCCGCGGCCTCGTGGACCTTGGCGCCCATGCGGCGGATCAGGTTGGCGGCGGCGATCAGCGTGCCGCCGGTGGCGATCAGGTCATCGAACATCACCACCGAATCACCCTCGCACAGGCTGTCGGCGTGAACTTCAAGGAAGGCTTCGCCGTATTCGGTCTGGTAACCCTCGGCCAGCACATCCGCCGGCAGCTTGCCTTGCTTGCGAAACAGCACCAAGGGCTTGTTCAACTGATAAGCCAGGATTGAGCCGATCAGGAAGCCTCGCGCATCCATCGCGCCGATGTGGGTGAACTCGGCCTCGACATAACGATGGGCGAAGCTGTCCATCACCAGCCGCAACGCGGTGGGGGACTGGAACAGTGGGGTAATGTCGCGAAAGATCACGCCCGGCTTGGGGAAATCGATCACGGGGCGGATCAGGGATTTGATATCGAAGGAGTCGAAGACCATCGTCTAGGTGTCCTGGCAGGCTGCAAACGCCGGAGTATAGCGCGGCAAGGCGAACCTGGGCCGCGCGCATGCTCATCAGCCGTCGATCGAGCCACCCGCCAGGGCGCAGAGCTGGATCGGGTCGAGAATATGGATCTCCTTGCCTTCGGCGGCGATCAACTCGTTCTGTTGGAAACGGGTGAATACTCGGGATACGGTTTCCACCGCCAAGCCCAGGTAATTGCCGATTTCGTTACGCGACATGCTCAGGCGGAACTGGTTGGCCGAAAACCCGCGAGCGCGGAAACGTGCCGAGAGGTTGACCAGGAACGTGGCGATGCGTTCGTCGGCGGTTTTCTTCGAGAGCAGCAGCATCATTTGCTGATCGTCGCGGATCTCCCGGCTCATGACCCGCATCAACTGACGACGCAGTTGCGGCAGTTGCAAGGCCAGTTCGTCCAGGCGATCGAAGGGGATCTCGCACACAGAGGTGGTTTCCAGCGCCTGGGCCGAGACCGGATGGGTTTCGGTGTCCATGCCCGACAGACCCACCAGCTCGCTGGGCAGGTGGAAGCCGGTGAGCTGTTCTTCGCCGCCATCGCTCAGATTGAAGGTTTTCAAGGCGCCCGAGCGCACGGCATAGACGGAATCGAAGGTGTCGCCCTGGCGAAACAGGAATTCACCTTTTTTCAACGGTCGGCCCCGTTTAACGATGTCGTCCAGCGCGTCCATATCCTCCAGATTCAATGAAAGTGGCAGGCAGAGCGGAGCCAGGCTGCAATCCTTGCAATGGGCCTGGTTGTGGGCGCGCAGTTTGACTGGCTCGGACATTTCTTAAATCCTTGTGGGAAACACACATAAGCCGTAAGGGTAACTCAGCTAAGGTACTCCGGCCAGTGGGCTTTCATCGTCAAATTGTCGCGCTCAGATGACTCGGGAGAAGCGCTGTCGGTTGTGTCCTTCCAGATAGGCATCAAAGACCATGCACACCGAGCGCACCAGCAGGCGCCCGGCGGGCAGTACCTTGATGTGGCTGCTGTCCAATTCGATCAGGCCGTCCGCAGCCATCTCTTGCAGTTGTGGCCACAACGGTGCGAAGTAACCGCGAAAATCGATGTTGAACGTTTGTTCGATGTCGGTGAATAGCAAATTGAAATGGCAGATCAACTGCTGGATCACCGCGCGCCGCAGCCGATCGTCGGCATTGCACAGCAGCCCGCGACTGGTCGCCAGTTGACCGTCGGCCAGGGTGTTCTGGTAATGGCTCAGGTCACTGCTGTTCTGGCAGTACAAATCGCCGATCTGGCTGATGGCTGACACGCCAAGGCCGATCAGGTCGCAGTGACCATGGGTGGTATAGCCCTGGAAGTTGCGTTGCAGGGTGGCGTCTTCCTGGGCAATCGCCAGTTCGTCGTCGGGCAGGGCGAAGTGGTCCATGCCGATATAGCGATAACCCGCCGCGGTCAGTTGTTCGATGGTGCCTTGCAGCATCGCTAGTTTCTGCGCCGGGTTGGGCAGGTCCTGGCTGTTGATGCGGCGTTGGGGCATGAAGCGTTCCGGCAAGTGGGCGTAGTTGAACACCGAAAGCCGGTCCGGCTGCAGCTGGATGACTTCCTGGACCGTGCGGGCGAAATTTTCCGGGGTCTGTTTGGGCAGCCCGTAGATCAGGTCGATGTTGATCGAACGGAACTGCAAGGTCCGGGCGGCTTCGATCACCGCGCGGGTTTCTTCCAGGCTTTGCAGGCGGTTGACGGCGCGCTGCACGGCCGGGTCAAGGTCCTGCAGGCCGATGCTGACGCGGTTAAAACCCAGTTCCCGCAACAGGCCCATGGTGGACCAGTCGGCTTCCCGGGGATCGATTTCGATCCCGTAGTCGCCGGAATCGTCCTCCAGCAGGTTGAAGTGTTGGCGCAACCTGGCCATCAACTGGCGCAGTTCGTCATGGTTGAGGAACGTCGGGGTGCCGCCGCCCAGGTGCAACTGTTCTACGCGCTGGGCCGGGTCGAGGTGGCAGCCGATCAGCTGGATTTCCTGTTCCAGGCGTTGCAGATAGGCATGGGCGCGGCTGCGGTCCTTGGTGATGACTTTGTTGCAGGCGCAGTAGTAGCAAATGTTCGCGCAGAACGGCACATGCACATACAACGACAGTGGCCTCAAGGCTTTGCGGCTGTCGCGCAGGGCGTGGAGCAGGTCGAAGGTCCCCACCTGGCTGCCGAATTGCGCCGCGGTCGGATACGAGGTGTAGCGGGGCCCCGCCAGGTCGTAACGGTGGATCAGGTTTGAGTCCCAACGAATGGCGTCGAGCATGCGGGCGTTTCCCGGATAGGCTGGCATGGGCGAGAGTTTAAGAGGGAGGGCGCGGGGCGGTTTTGATTTGCGTCAACGGGGGGTGGAGTCTGGGCGAGGGCCAATCGCGAGCAGGCTCGCTCCCACAGGGATTTGCGGTGTTCATGAGGTTTGGGTCAGCCGCGATCCAGTGTGCGAGCGAGCCTGCTCGCGATGGCGGCGACTCGGTCAATGCCCCATGAGCCAATGCTGATGCGGCCCTGGCAGGGTCCAGACACCAAAGACAATCACCAGCAAACCACCGGCCATGCGCACGCTGCGTTTGCGCAACAGGGCGGTGATGCGTTCGGCGGCCATGCCGGTGGCGAGCAACACCGGCCAGGTGCCGAGACCGAAGGCGAGCATCAGCAACGCGCTGTCCAGCGCATCGCCCTGGCTGGCCGACCAGAGCAGGGTGCTGTAGACCAATCCGCACGGCAGCCAGCCCCAGAGTGCGCCGAGCAGCAATGCCCGGGGCAGGCTCGACACCGGCAGCAAGCGGTTGGCGACGGGCTGGATATGCCGCCACAGGCCACGACCGACGCCTTCGATGCGGGTCAGGCCGCTCCACCAGCCCGCCAGGTACAGGCCCATGGCGATCAACAGCAGGCCGGCCAACACGCGCATGACCATCGCCGCCGGACTATTGGCCACGGCCCAACCAGCCAGGCCGATCAGTAGCCCTGCGGTGGCGTAGCTCAGAATCCGCCCAACGTTGTAGGCCAGCAGCAACCGAAAGCGCCGGCTGCGCTGTTCCTTGGGGATTGCCAGGGTCAGGGCGCCCATCAGGCCGCCGCACATCCCCAGGCAATGGCCGCCGCCCAATAAACCCAGGATGAGCGCCGAGACCAACAGTGGCGCCAGATCAAGCATGGGGCGGGGCCTTGTCGTCCGGCTTGCGGGGCTCGCCGCTGGCTTCGTCCACCGCTGCCTTGTGGTTCGGATCCTGATCGTCGAACAGAATGCTGTGGGCCGGACCGTCGAGGTCGTCGTACTGCCCGCTGTCCACGGCCCAGAAGAAGATGTAGACGGCAATGGCCACGATCAGCAGTGCGGCCGGGATCATCACGTAAAGAGCTGGCATGTCGGAACTCCATGCCCGCGCGGCTCAGGCCGGCAGCGGGCGGGTATCGGGCGAGGCATCGAAAACCTGCATCTTGGGCTGGCGAGTCAGCCTCAGCGCATTCAACACCACGGTCAGCGAACTGATGGACATGCCGATCGCGGCCCACACCGGCGTAATCCAGCCGAGGGCGGCGAACGGCAACATGAGGCCATTGTACAGTGCCGCCCACACCAGGTTCTCGATGATCACCCGCCGTGTGCGCCGGGCCAGGCTGAAGGCGTGGATCAGGGCGTCGAGACGGTTGGACAGCAGCACCGCATCGGCGCTGGTCTTGGCAAGATCGGTGGCCGAGCCCATGGCGACACTGATGTCCGCCGCCGCCAGCACCGGCACGTCGTTCACCCCGTCGCCGAGCATCAGCACCTTGCGGCCCTGCTGGTGCAACTGTTGCAACACGGCCAGTTTGTCGTCCGGGCGCAAACCGCCGCGGGCCTCATCGATGCCCAGTTCGGCGGCGACACTGGCAACCATGGGCGAACTGTCGCCCGACAGCAACAGTGTGCGCCAGCCCCGCGCTTTGCAGGCGGCCAGCAATGCCGGGGCGTCGGTACGCAAGCGGTCGTCGAGGACGAACCAGGCCAACGGACCGATGTCATTACCCAGCAGCAACCATTGTCCGGGCTCATCCGGCATCACCGGCACCGCTGCGCCACTGAGCTCGCAGACAAAACCGGGTTGGCCGATGCGCAGGCGCTGGTCACCCACCAGCCCTTCCAGGCCCAGCCCCGGGGTGCTTTGCACATGCTCGGCGGCCAGTGGCGCGCGGCCAAAGGCACGGGCGATGGGGTGTTCGGAGCGATTTTCCAGGGCCGCGGCCAGGCCCAGGCATTGATCACTGTCCAGGGCCGTCAGCGTTCGAATGGCGCGCAACGCCAGACGCCCTTCGGTGAGGGTGCCGGTCTTGTCGAAAATCACCGTGTCGATCTGGTTCAGGCCCTCCAGCACATGGCCGCGAGTCAGCAGCAGGCCAAGCTTGTGCAGCGTGCCGGTGGCGGCGGTAAGAGCGGTTGGCGTGGCCAGGGACAGTGCGCAAGGGCAGGTAGCGACCAGCATCGCCAGCACAATCCAGAAGGCGCGAGAGGCATCCAGTTGCCACCACAGCATACCGATGGCCGCCGCAGCGACCAGGGAGAACAGCAGGAACCATTGCGCGGCGCGGTCGGCGATTTCCGCCAGCCGCGGCTTTTCGGCCTGGGCTCGTTCCAGCAACCGGACGATGGCCGACAGCCGGGTGTCTTGCCCCAGTGCCAACACCTGGACCGTCAATGCGCCTTCTACGTTAAGGGTGCCGGCCGTCACCGTGTCGCCCACTTGGCGAGGTTGTGGCAGGTATTCGCCGGTCAGTAGCGATTCGTCGACACTGGACTGGCCGTCGAGGATTCTGCCGTCGGCCGGCAGAACCGCGCCGGGATGCACCAGGACCCGGTCGCCGGTGCGCAATTCGCTGAGCAGGATTCGTTCGCTCTGGCCGTTATCCTCCAGGCGCAGGCACGAGGCCGGCAGCAGATTGACCAGTTGTGCGGTGGCGGCAGCGGTGCGCTCCCGGGCACGGCGTTCCAGGTAGCGACCGGCCAGAAGGAACAACGCGAACATGCCCACGGCATCGAAATACAGCTCGCCCACCCCGGTGACGGACGTCCAGATCCCGGCCACGTAGGCACCGCCAATGGCCAGGGACACCGAAACGTCCATGGTCAGGTGTCGGGTGCGCAGGTCGCGCATCGCGCCCTTGAAGAACGGCGCGCAGCTATAGAACACGATAGGTGTGGTGAGGAACAGCGCGACCCAGCGCAGGATGGTGTGCATCTCCGGGCTCAGGTCGATGTTGAATTCCGGCCAGGTGGCCATGGTCGCCATCATCGCCTGGAACCAGAGCAAACCGGCTACGCCCAATTGGCGCAGGGCCAGGCGATTTTGCGCGGCCAACTGTTCGCTGGCCTGATCGGCCTGGTAGGGATGGGCGACGTAGCCGATCTGGCGCAGTTCGGCCAGCAAGGTGCTCAGCGGTAATTGAGCGTCGGCCCAGCTCACGTGCAGGCGGTGATTGGACAGGTTCAGCCGCGCCTCGGCCACGGCGGGCAGGCTGCGCAGTTGTTTTTCGATCAGCCAGCCGCAGGCGGCGCAACTGATGCCTTCGATCAGCAGCGTGGTTTCGGCCAGCTCGCCTTCATGGCGCACGAACGACTGCTGCACGTCCGGGCGGTCGTACAGCGCCAGCTCATCGGTCAACTGGACCGGCAGGGTTTCGGGGTTGGCCGACGCTTCGCTGCGATGCTGGTAATAGCTTTCCAAACCACCAGCGACAATGGCCTCGGCCACCGCCTGGCAGCCCGGGCAGCACAGCTCACGGGTTTCACCCAGGACAACGGCGGTGAAGCGACTGCCTGGGGGGACGGGCAGGGCGCAGTGGTAGCAAGGCAGTGGGGTGGTCATGAGGTATTCACATATCGAAACTTTCTGGCATCTGAAGGCCTTTTCGCGAGCAGGCTCGCTCCCACAGGTCTGCGTCGTTGTGAATTGAACCTAACGACACCTCAATGTGGGAGCGAGCCTGCTCGCGATTGCGCGCAGCGCAGCCGTCTATTTCTTCAGGTCTTCAGCGCCTTGCAGCGGTTCATCGCCGAGCAGGATGGCCTGGTCATGGTTGATCTGCTCTTCTTCGAACAGGCGCCAGGTCTTGTCGTTCTCCACACCCAGCAATTCGACAAAGCGCCGGCCTTCGATCTTGTCCGTCAATTGACCGACATACCGTCCCGGCTCGCTGTCGTTGCGCGTCAGGACGATCTTGCGATCCTTCTCCGGCTGGGTGGGCGAGATCAGGCTCAGTTCCAGGGTCTGGGGCCGGCTGTCGCCGCTCAGGCGCAGGTTCACTTCGCCGGTGACGTCATCCAGTTGCACGTTGGCATGCAGTTGCAGGGTCTGGCCCAGCAGTTCGCGCTCCAGGGAGCGGTTGATGCCCTTGCCGGCTTCGTAGTAGTTGTCGTTGACCAGGTTGTCCGGGTTGTTCACGGCGATGGTCACCATGGTCAGACTCAGCGTCACCGAGCAGGCCAGGATCGCAATGATGATCCACGGCCAGAGATGCTTGTACCAGGGGCTGGTGGCGGTTGCTGCAGGCATGTTCAGTTCTCTCAACGAATTTGTGGGCCGATGAACCGGCTCTTGGCTTCAACATGAACGCTGTCGTCATCGGCATCCTTGAGGATGAACGTCACCTCGTTGGTGCTCGACGGCAGTTGGTCCGGTGCACTGGACAGTTCTACCGGCTGGGTGAAGATCTCACCGGCCGCGACCTTGATTTCCCGGCGTCCCTGGAGCTTGAGATCCGGCAGGCCGGAGGCCTCCAGCACGTACGTATGGTCGTGCTGGTCCTTGTTCATGATCTTGAGGCTGTAGACGTTCTCGATCCGGCCTTCGGCGTTCTCGCGGTACAGCACGCGGTCCTTGCTGACGTCGAAACCGACCAGCGAACGCATGAAGAACGCGGTCACCAGCAGACTGATCATTGCCAGCAGCACCAGGGCATAACCGATCAGGCGTGGGCGCAGTTTATGGGTTTTCTGCCCCGAGAGGTTATGTTCGGTGGTGTAACTGATCAGCCCGCGCGGATAATCCATCTTGTCCATGATGTTGTCGCAGGCGTCGATGCACGCCGCGCAGCCGATACATTCAATCTGCAGGCCATCGCGAATGTCGATACCGGTGGGGCAGACCTGGACGCACATGGTGCAGTCGATGCAGTCCCCCAGGCCCAGGGCCTTGTAGTCAACGCCCTTCTTGCGCGGGCCACGGCTTTCGCCCCGACGCGGGTCGTAGGAAACGATCAGGGTGTCCTTGTCGAACATCACGCTCTGGAAACGGGCGTAAGGGCACATGTAGATGCACACCTGCTCGCGCAGCCAGCCGGCGTTGCCGTAGGTGGCGAGGGTAAAGAAGCCGACCCAGAAATACGACCAGCCATCGGCCTGGCCGGTAAAGAATTCGAACACCAGTTCGCGAATCGGCGTGAAATAACCGACGAAGGTCATGCCGGTCACAAAACCGATCAGCAGCCACAGGCTGTGCTTGGCCAACTTGCGCAGGAACTTGTTCCCGCTCATGGGCGCCTTGTCGAGCTTGATGCGTTGGTTGCGGTCGCCTTCGGTGACCTTCTCGCACCACATGAAAATCCAGGTCCACACGCTTTGCGGACAGGTGTAGCCGCACCAGACTCGCCCGGCATAGACCGTAATGAAAAACAGGCCGAAGGCGGCAATGATCAGCAGTCCGGACAGGAGGATGAAGTCCTGGGGCCAGAAGGTCGCACCGAAAATGAAAAATTTGCGTTCGGGCAGGTTCCACCAGACGGCCTGATGCCCGCCCCAGTTCAGCCAGACCGTACCGAAATACAGCAGGAACAACACGCCACCGCCGACCATCCGCAGGTTGCGGAACAGGCCGGTGAAGGCACGGGTGTAGATTTTTTCCCGAGAGGCATACAGGTCGACGCTTTGGTTCGCGTCCTTGGCAGGCGGGGTGACGTCATGTACCGGAATCTGGTTACTCATCAAAATGCATCCCACGGCAGTGGAAAAGTGCCGGGATCAGTACGTGCCGACCACGGTCAGAAAGGGTATTGCAGTGGTGCAATGATACGCCTGTAGGTCTAGCTCAAGGGTGCGACCTTTGGTCGCGTTGGGACTCTGCATAGAATGGTGTAGCGGATGTAACAAGTCATGACCCAGATCAATTGACTATAGACATTCCATGGCGTTGGCGAAAAAACCATGGGCCTGCCGACTCGTTCGACAGCCCCTCCTGATTGTTTTGTGCCACTATTTTTGGCGGCTCCGCGCCCAGCGGGGGTAAGTTCCCTCGCCACGGGGATTTGCGCTTAACCTGCGCCTGGTCATTTGTTCGCAAGCGCCAGATCGAACTGCTTGTTTTCCAATTTGATCTAGCCGCCAGGGTTTTCTTGAGCACAGCCGAATCCCGGCTCTGATTATTTTTGTGCGCTGCAAAGAGAGGCGTCAGGCGCACAAATGCATCAAGTTTCTACCGGCGGTACAAAATGTTGTAGAACGCGGTTTGCTCATCCTTGATCAAGGACAGATCGTGCCCCGTGGGAATTTTTTCGAACAGCGCTTTGTTGACTGCCATCCGACGCATGATGATCACCTCCAGCAATTGGCCGAACAGCGCTTCATCACGGACGTGTTTTTTCAGTTTTAGAATTTCGTGAGGCTTGTCTTTCAGGACGTGAAAGGCGTAATTCATCACAACCATATTGGAGACGAACAGGTTTGCCGTTGACTGAAGCGGATTGACCGCGTCGATCAAAGCATCAAATATTTTTTGCCTGTCCTGAGCATAGGTGGGCAAAAAAACGTCGGGGTACATAAGCTCGCTGTGACGATCATTGATCGCGCAGCGGTAATGGGTATCGTCGGGCTCGCTGAGTAATCTGACTGTGCTTGTTTGAAACGTTTTCAACGTACTCAGCAGTTGATGCTCTTTCCTGCTGTCGGCCTTGATCGCTTTGTAAACCAGATCAATCACATCCAGAAAAGCCACGGACCCCAGCCCATCGGTCGCCATCATCAACTGATTGCCCTCGATGCTGAACCGACGATACGCCTCGTCATCGATGCTCAATTCGAAGAGGAGGAACCTAAGCATGTAGTTCCTGAGGCGCGCATCCGCATCCAGGGTGCTGTTCTTCAAGCTGATCAGTTGGATCAGGTAGAAGAAAATAAAATATTCCTTGTTGGTTCGTTGACGGTTGTCGATTTCAAGCAGGTAGCCAAAGCGCGACAGGACCAGGAGGAGGGCGTAGCAGTCGGGTTCCGTGAAACCGTTCTTCAGCATGGCTTTTTCGAAAGCGCTGGTGGAAAACAAGTCCCGCCAGCGGCTAACGCTGAAGGGAGCGCCATTGTGTTTTTTTGCGACGACGTTCAGTAGCGAAGGCTCGTCTTCTTTGTAAAAAACAGCACCCAACGCCTTCGGATACGGCCGGACGTTCAGGAAGTTTTCAAGCTTGTATGAGAGAAGATCGAATATGTCCATCTGGCTTTATCCGCAGGTCTTCCATTTTCCGTTCGGGCCTTTCTTCTCGACACGAAATGACGTAATGGTTTTATTGAATTTATCCAATAATCGGAAACCGATGCCTCTGGCCTTGGGCTCATTCGTCTTGGACAGTACGCCATCTTTCAGGCCCGTCTCTTTATAGTCAACGGTAGAGATGTCCTTGTGGTTATTGAGCATGCTGACCCCTTCGTTATTGACGGTGGCCACTACCCGATACTTCTCATTGCCTGGGTTGAATCCAGGGTTACTGTCCTGGTTGACCCAGACCGCTTTCTCTCCTCGGATATTCGGAACCAAGCCGCCTTTGCCTCCGTTGGCGGCCTTGGACGAGACGGTTTCGCTCTCGCCCATGTACCGGATAATCTCATTCTCTTTAAGCCCCAGCGGGTCGATCCAGGTAAATGGATTCGGTGCGTAGCGATAAAGATTCAGGCTTGCGGCCAGGCCCAAGGGGTCGGGCGTGGTAAAGCGGCCTATGTCGGGATCATAGAAGCGGAAGGTGTTGTAGTGCAGGCCTGTTTCCCGGTCCAGGTATTGCCCCTGAAAACGCAGGTTCTGTTCTTCGATGTAGTACGGCTCACGGACTTCATCAGTGGTATTGCCCCATACCTGGTAGTGAGCGTGCCATAGCGGATGGCCGTCACTTTCCGTCAAGGCCTGTGGCTGACCATTGGGGTCGTTGTGGTAATAGCGGATGCGTTGATGTTCACCGATGCCGTCGACCCGGGCCAAGGGCTCGTGACTGTCGCCAATATAGAGGTACAGGCTGGTCAGGCTATTTTTATGTTCCTTGAGTAATTGCAGGCCATCCCAGTCGAAACGCGTGCGGGCGATGAGATGCCCGTTGTCGTCATGTTCGGTTTTCTCAATCCTTCGACCCAACGGGTCGTAGCGCATCCTGACGACGTTTTCACCGTCGGATTTCTGGGTTCGAACTTCAACCAGCCGGTGATCCGAGTCGTAACTGAAGCGCTGCAGGCCATGTCGCCCACTGCGCTTTTCAATCATTCGGCCAAAATCATCGTAGCGATAGTGCTTATCCTGATAGCGCTTGAGTTGGTTGTGCGTAACCCGCCCACCTGTACCAGGTGAACTGTCGAGGAGATTGGCGGCGGCATCGAAGGAAAATGTTTCATTCTGGCCTTGTCGAGTGCCCTGGCTTGCCAGGATGCGGCCGGTCACATCGTAGTGCAGCAATTGGCGTTGTTGACCTTTTGGCTGCCGTTCAAGGCGCGCCACCAGGTGGTCGCCAGGATCAAACTCAAAATGGGTTTGATCTGCGGCAGGCATCAACGACGGCTGGCTGGTATGCCGGCGTTGGCGGCTGCGTAAGCGCCCGCTACGGTCATATTCACTCCGTGTGCTGATTTGGCCTTGGGTGCGCAGCACCTCTCGATGCAGCCGGTCGCGTTCGAAGTCGCTGATGACGTGGCCGTCGAGGTTGATTTGGTGCAGATGACCACTGCCATAGTACAGGCGGCTGACCCAACGGCCGTCGGGTAGGTGGGTCTGGATCAGGTTGCCGAGTTCGTCGTAGTGATGCTTCAGAACGCCCGCTGAACTCTGCTCCTCAATCAGATAACCCAGCGCGTCATAAGCAAAGCCCAGTCGTTGTTCGTTGCCGTCGTTAGCGATGACGGTGGCTTCGATTAACTGATTCAACGGGCTATAGCTGTACCGGGACTGTCCATCAGGTGTGATTCGGGTGGTCAGCCGGCCAATGGCATCACGTTCGAGATGATGAACAATGGTCCTTTCACTGGGCTGATGATCACCTCGCGGCGCTGCGATGGTTTCGACTCGTTTTACGTTGTTGAGGACGTCGTACGTGTAGCCTTTGGCGCTGCCATCAAGGTTGCGCTGTTCGGCCAACCGATCCCCCGCATCCCAGGTAAACCGATAGCTCTCACCGTTCTCATTGACCAGCGCCTGCAGCCGCCCGTAGCTGTCGTACGCGAATTGCACCTGCCGGCCCTGGGCGTCGGTGCGTTGGCGGACCTGACCGCGACGGTTGTGCTGGTAGAGCGTGGTGTGCCCGGCCGGGTCGGTGTAGCCGGTCAACTGACCGGCGAGGTCGCGCTGGTACTGTTCGGTGCGGCCATCCGGCAATTGGCTGCTGAGCAAACGGCCTTGGGCGTCGTAGCTGAACTGGGTGCGCTCGCCGAGGGCGTCGGTGATGGTCTGCAGGTAGCCGCGCTGGTCGTAGCTGAACCGTGTCGGGTAACCCGAGCAATCGATGTGCTCCACCAACTGCCCGAACGGATTCCAGCGCAGCTTTTTAAGCTTGCCGGTGGCGTCGATGATTTCGATGACCTGACCGTGGGCGTCATAGCGATAGCGGGTGACGTGGCCCAGAGGATCGGTTTCGGCGGTGCAGTTGCCGCGTTGATCGTAGCGGTATTTCCAGCTGTGGCCGGCGGCATTGGTGTCCACCAGCGGCAGCGCCCAGTGCTCGAGCCATAACGTCGAATCACTGCGGCCCAAGGGATCGGTTTCGCCGATCAGGTTACCGGCCTCGTCATAGCTGTATTCATAGCGCCCGCCCTGTGGGTCGGTGGCGCTGAGCAGTTGGCGTTCGTCGTTCCACTCGAACAGCCAGGTCTGGCCGAGGTTGTCGCTGTATCGGGTGATCTGGTGTTGGCTGTTCCAGTGGCGCGTGCTGACGCGCTGCAAACCGTCGGTAATGCGGGTTACACCGGCCTTGAGGTCATAGTCGAACTGGTAGGTGTCGCCCTCGTCGGTCCAGTGGCGGACCACGCGCCATTCCTGGTCTTCGACCAAGGCCCATTCGTAGAAGCAACGCAGCCCGGTGGGCAGTTGGTGTTCCAGCATTCGCTGGCCGGCGTCGTAGCTGAAACGCCGTTGCACCTGGCCGGTGGCGTCGCGTACTTCGCTCAGGTTGTTCGCTGTGTCGTAGGCGTAGCTGACCAGCACTTCGCGCTGTTGGTCGGGGTAGAGGCGTTCTATCTGGGTGACGCGTTCGCGCTCGCGGATCAGCTCGACTTGCACCAGATCGAAGGTGTCGCGCAGGCGTATCAGTCGTCCGGCGGCGTCGTAGTCGAGGAAGATGCGATTGTCGTTGCGGTCACCGAGTTGGCTCAGGCGCAGCAGGGATGTGTGGCCCGGCGTGGGTTCGAACAGGCGATACACACCGTCGTCGCTTTCGATCAGCAACTGCCCGTTGAGATGACGTCGCACGGCCAAGCCTTCGCCAGCACTGAACACCGCGCCGCCCAACGGGATCGAACCCATGTCGATGGGCCGGGCCTGTTCGTCGGTGTAGAGCAGGGTCTCGCCGCCCTCGGGATGGGCCAGGATCTCCACCTGCACCTCGTAGGCCACGCTCCAGCCGGCGCCGAACATCCCGCCACGTCGCTCGTCGCGGCTGTTGTAGAAGCGTTGCCAGTCGATTGGCAGAACACCGGGCAAAACGAAGTCCAGCTCTTCATCGCGGCCCAGCACCTTGGCGCCGGTGGCGGCATGCACCGGGTTCGACGAGCCCATGGTGGCGTTGGCCGCGGCGCCCATGGCGCTGCTGACCGCCATCGACGCCGCGCCACCGGCCAGCATGCACGGCAGTTTGCTGAAGAACTTGCCCTTGCCCCCCTTGAGCATCAGCAACGCGGTGACCGCCAGCCCCACGCCCGGGGTCTTGCCGCTGCGAATCTCACGCACCACCACTGAGCCGCCGCCGATGGTCACGTCCGGGGAAATCAACCCGGCCGAGACCACCGTCGCATCGCAGGTGCTGCGGTCACCGCTGCGCACGGCGGGCTGGCCATTGATGGTGACTTTGTCCGAGCCTTCAGCCATGAACTGCGGCGGCATCGGTGGGTGCTTGGTGCAGATCACCAGGTCTTCCGGCCGAGTCTCTGTGCCGGGGGCGGGCGAGGCGACGGTGGGGCGCCACATCTGCGAGAAGAAGTTGCCGGCCATGTCCAGGTAACTGGGCTCGGCTTCTTCTTCCGGCTCGGGCATGTCCAGTTCGGTGCCGGCCGGCGCGACATGGGAAACAACCGCTCCGGCGGCGCGGGCCGAGGGGATGTTGTTGGTAAAGGTGTCCTTGGAGCCGGTGAGGATGTTGGCCTGCACCGTGGGCGGGAAGAGCGCGTTGCCGATGCCTTCGCAGATATTGCTCAGGCCTTCGTCGGCCCCGGTCTTGCTCATGGCAATGCCCACGACCGCCCCCACCACCGCACCGAGCAGGAAACAACCCAAGCCACCCGTGGCGACGGTGATGCCGGTGGCGGCCACCACCGCTGCCGTCGCCAGGGCGGTGATGGCGATGTTGGCCGCCACTTCCAGCACGCCGCCGAGAATGTCGGCCATCATGGAGGTGTGGTTCAGTGCATCGCCCAGGCGAGCGGCCCAGAGCGCGTCAGACATGCTGGGGGCTCATCGTTGCGCGCTGAAGTGTTTCGATGCCCATTGCGCCTATCTCCTTGGCGGTAATTGATGGTCCGTCGCGACGTTATATTAGCTTGACCATGGATTGAGCAAGGCCACGCCGCTGCTTTGAAAATCACTCACATTGCGGGTGACCACGGTCAGGCCATGGACCAGCGCCGTGGCGGCAATCAGTGCATCGCATTCATTGTTGCGATCCGGTACATGCAGGCGAGCGCAGCGCAGCGCGACGGTGCGGTCGACCGCCAGGATCCTGCCGGAAAATGCGGGCAGGACGTGGTTATCCAGCCACGCGCGCAGGCGGCTGCCTTGCACCGGATCTTTGCGTTCGAAGCGCATTACACCAGTTTCCAGCTCCAATACGGTGATTGCCGAGACATACAGGTTGGGGGCGGACACGCTCCGTGCCCAGGCCTGTACGTTTTTATCTGCATGCGGCTTGCGCAGTTCCGAAATGACATTGGTGTCGAGTAGAAACATCAGGACAGGTCCAAAGGCCGGGGAGTGATGACGGCACGTTCGGTATCGAAATCGATATCCGGCGCGTCGGGCATGACCAGCAACTCGACAATGCTGGTGCCAATGCCGGTCAGTTTCTGGTACTGCTCAATGCTTAGCAGTACGTGGGCCGGCTTGCCACGGTCAGTGATGATGACTGGCCCCTGGCGGGCGGCTTTTTTGGCACCACTTGTGTCGTGGTTGAATTCGCGGCTGGAGATGGTCGTGATGGACATGGCAGTGCCCTCATAAACTACAATGTAGGCACGTTACTACTGGCGTGGGAGGCGAGCAAGTGAAACAGCTTCGCTCCTGGATACCCACCAATAAAAAGGCCCCGCCAACATGGGTTGGCGGGGCCTTTGGTACATCAGGCGTGTGCCTTACTGGGCATCGGCAGATGGCGCCGGTTCCCCATGAGACAGGCTGTAGACGTACGCAGCCAGCAGGTGGACCTTGTCGTTACCCTGCAGATCGGCCTGGGCAGGCATCTGGCCCTGGCGACCGTAACGGATGGTCTGCTGCAGCTGAGCGAAGCTCGAACCGTAGATGAAACCGGCCGGGTGCGTCAGGTCAGGTGCGCCCATGGCAGGCGTGCCCTTGCCGGCTGGACCGTGGCAGGCCACGCAGTTGGCTGCGAACAGCTTTTGGCCGTTGGCCGGGTCGGCCTTGGCGCCTTCCGGCAGTTTACGGCCGTGCAGACTGGTCACCACGTAGGCGGAGACGTCGGCAACACCTTGCTCGCCAACCACGGCAGCCCAGCCCGGCATCACGGCATGACGACCGCCCATGATGGTGGTCTTGATGGTTTCCGGCTCACCACCCCAGCGCCAGTCGGCGTCGGTCAGGTTCGGGAAGCCGTAGGCACCCTTGGCGTCGGAACCGTGGCAGACCGAGCAGTTGGAGGCGAACAGGCGGCCACCCATCTTCAGGGCTTGCGGGTCTTTGGCGACTTCTTCAATCGGCATGGAGGCGAACTTGGCGAAGATCGGGCCGAACTTGGCGTCCGAACGCGCCATTTCCTTTTCCCACTCGTGAACGCCGGTCCAGCCGGTCTGGCCATTGGCGAAAGGGGTCTGCTTTTCGGTGTCCAGATAGTTATACCCTGGCAGCAGGCCTTTCCAGTTGCCCAGGCCCGGGTAGAGCACCAGATAACCCAAGGCGAAGACAATGGTGCCCACGAACAACATGAACCACCATTTAGGCAGTGGGTTGTCGTACTCTTCGATGCCATCGAACGAGTGACCAACAGTCTCGTCCGTTTGTTCGGCGCGCTGGCCCTTACGGGTCGACAGCAGCAGCCAGGTCAGGGCGAAGATCGTACCCAGACTGAGGACTGTGACGTACAGACTCCAGAACGTAGTCATTCTTTGTTACTCCTAGAAGCTTGCTCGACGTGCTTGATGGCTTCGGGATCATCCGCGAACGGCAGCAAGGTCGCGTCGTCAAACTCCGACTTGCGCTTGGGGCTGAACACCCACAACGCCAGACCGATAAAGGCCACCATCACGACGACGGTGCCCAGGCCACGAATCATCCCGATATCCATCTAAATCACCGTTTGCTTTTGATGATGGTGCCCAGGCCTTGCAGATAGGCCACCAGCGCGTCCATTTCAGTCTTGCCCTTCACGGCATCCTTGGCACCGGCGATGTCTTCATCGGTGTAAGGCACGCCCAGGGTCCGCAAGACTTCCATTTTCTTGGCGGTGTCTTTGCCGTCGAGCTTGTTTTCTACGAGGAACGGGTAAGCCGGCATTTTCGACTCAGGCACTACGTTGCGCGGGTTGTACAGGTGCGCACGCTGCCAGTCGTCGGAGTAGCGACCGCCCACACGGGCCAGGTCCGGGCCGGTACGCTTGGAACCCCACAGGAACGGGTGGTCCCAGACGCTTTCACCGGCAACCGAGTAGTGACCATAGCGTTCGGTTTCGGCGCGAAACGGACGGATCATCTGCGAGTGGCAGCCGACACAGCCGTTGGCGATGTAGACGTCGCGACCTTCCAGTTCAAGAGCGGTGCGCGGCTTCATGCCTTCGACCGGCTTGTTGGTCACGTCCTGGAAAAACAGCGGAACGATCTGGGTCAGGCCGCCGATGCTGACGGCGATGACCATGAAGAAGGCCAGCAGGCCAATATTCTTCTCTACTGTTTCGTGCTTCATCAGTGAGCTCCAACTACGGCGATCTTGGCGGCGGCTTCAGCTTCAGCCGGGTCAGAGGCACGAACGGTGCGATACACGTTGTAGGCCATGAACAGCATGCCGCTGGCGAAGAACGCGCCGCCCAGGGCACGGACGATGAAACCAGGGTGGCTGGCTTGCAGCGCTTCAACGAACGAGTAGGTCAGGGTGCCGTCGTCGTTGATTGCACGCCACATCAGGCCCTGGGTGATGCCGTTGACCCACATCGAGGCGATGTAGAGCACGGTGCCGATGGTGGCGAGCCAGAAGTGAGTGTTGATCAGGCCGGTGCTGTGCATCTGCGCACGACCGAACAGTTTCGGGATCATGTGGTAGATCGCGCCGATGGAAATCATCGCAACCCAGCCCAAGGCCCCGGCGTGTACGTGACCGATGGTCCAGTCGGTGTAGTGGCTCAGGGANCCGGTGCTGTGCATCTGCGCACGACCGAACAGTTTCGGGATCATGTGGTAGATCGCGCCGATGGAAATCATCGCAACCCAGCCCAAGGCCCCGGCGTGTACGTGACCGATGGTCCAGTCGGTGTAGTGGCTCAGGGAGTTGACGGTCTTGATGGCCATCATCGGGCCTTCGAAGGTCGACATGCCGTAGAACGCCAGGGAAACCACCAGGAACCGCAGGATCGGGTCGGTGCGCAGCTTATGCCAGGCGCCCGAGAGGGTCATCATGCCGTTGATCATGCCGCCCCAGCTCGGAGCCAGCAGGATGATCGACATCGCCATGCCCAGGGACTGTGCCCAGTCCGGCAGCGCGGTGTAG
>NZ_JAKUDH010000040.1:0-20228 GCF_031570495.1 Pseudomonas sp. JL2 | reverse complement strand
CTGAATGTGCCGTGGTCATCGCGAGCAAGCTCGCTCCCACAGGGGTTCTGCTTTTGTGTTCGGGCCCTGAATCCTGTGGCAAGCCATGAAATGACATACATAGTTATGTCGTTTGCCCGCACGAAGACTGCTAGCATCGGGACCGAGACTGAACGTTCGAACCGGCCCATCACTCAGGTTGACCATGCTCGAGAGACCAGCACTGCAAAGGAACGCGACGCTGCCCCCGCCACTCGATACGCGGTATCAGGTTGAAACGCCCGAAGGCATCGACCTGCCGCTGCGCCCGGCGGGGTTGATGCCTCGTGCGCTGGCCTTTGCCATCGACCTGGGCATACGCGGGCTGGTCCTGGGGCTGGTGTTCATCATCCTGGCGTTTTTTGGTGAGCTGGGCATTGGCCTGGGCTCCATCCTGCTGTTCGTTGTCAGTTGGTGGTACATGGTGCTGTTCGAGGTGCTGAACCAGGGGCGCTCCCCCGGCAAGCAGATCATGGGGTTGCGAGTGGTGCAGGACGACGGCAGGCCTATCGGCTGGTCCGCTTCACTGATCCGCAACCTGCTGCGTTTTGTCGACATGCTGCCCTTCGGCTACACCTTCGGGGCAATCAGTTGCCTGCAACATCCTGCCTTCAAACGCCTGGGAGACCTGGCCGCCGGCACCCTGGTGGTGTATCGCGAGCAACCGGTCAAACGTCCCGCGCTGCCCCTGGCGCAGTCGATACGACCGCCCTTTACCCTGAGCCTGAACGAGCAACGCGCCGTGCTGGGTTTCGCTGAACGCCAGGCTGAACTGTCCCAAGCGCGGGTCAACGAACTGGCGAGCATCCTGGCCGCGCCACTGAACGTCCAGGCCCCCAGAGCCGTGGCCGAACTCAATGGCATCGCCCGTGGCCTGCTGGGGCCGACATGAAACAAAGTCTGTTCGAAAGCCGCCACCAAGGCGAATGGGACCGACTGTCCCGACAACTCGATCAACTGGAGCGCAGCCGTAACGTGCCCCAAAGCAGTGACTTTCCTCCTGCCTACCGCAGGCTTTGTCAGCATCTGGCGCTGGCCCAGGCACGGGGTTACAGCAGCCTGTTGGTCGACACGCTGCAGCAGTTGGCGCTGCGCGGTCACCAGCAACTCTATCGGGATCGCAGCCGGCCATCGACCGGCCTTTCGACTTTCATCCTGGCCGGTTTCCCCCGACTCGTGCGGGAACAATGGCGTTTCGTACTGGCCGCCGGAGCGATGTTCATGGGTAGCCTGATCGGCATCGGGCTGCTGGTCTATCTGTTTCCCGAGCTGGTCTACAGCCTGTTGAGCGTCGAGGAAGTCAGCCAGATACGTGGCATGTACGACCCGGCCAGCGGGCACCTGGGGCGTTCGATCGAGCGGGCCGCCAGCCAAGACTGGGTCATGTTCGGCTACTACATCATGCACAACATCGGCATCGCCTTTCAGACATTCGCCAGTGGCTTGATGTTTGGCCTGGGTAGCGCGTTCTTCCTGTTTTTCAACGGCCTGACCATTGGTGCGGTGGCCGGGCATCTGACCCAGATCGGCTCGGGTGGGACGTTCTGGTCGTTCGTCATCGGCCACGGCGCCTTCGAACTCACCGCCATCACGTTGGCCGGCGCCGCCGGCCTGCAACTGGGCTGGGCGTTGATCGCGCCGGGGCGCCTCACCCGAGGCGAGGCCTTGCGGATCGCCGCCGGCAAAAGTGTGCTGATGGTCGGCGGCGTGATGCTGTTGCTGCTGATTGCCGCGTTCATCGAAGCGTACTGGTCCTCCAGCGCCGTGACAGCCGCGACCAAATACACGGTCGGCGCCTTGTTGTGGCTTCTGGTGATCAGTTATCTGGTGTTTGCCGGACGGACCCGCCATGCGTCTGAGTGATGCCACCGTGGTCATCCGCCCGCGCACCACCTGGGAAGCCATGGACCTGGGCGTGTTGATGAGCCAGCAGCATCGACGTTTGCTGATGACCAGCTGGGCCGTCATCACGCTGCCGGTGTTTGCGCTGTTGTCCCTGCTGCTGTGGGATTCGCCCTCTCTGGCGATGTTCCTGTTCTGGTGGTTGAAACCGGCCTTTGACCGTTTGCCCCTGTACATTTTGTCCAAGTCGCTGTTCGGCGAAACACCGACGCTGAAACAGGCCTTGCGCCAGTGGCCCACACTGCTCAAACCCCAGTTGCTGGCAAGCCTGACCTGGCGACGACTGAGCCTGAGTCGCAGCTTCCTGATGCCCGTGGTGCAACTCGAAGGACTCGACGGCGAGGCGCGTGAACAGCGCTTGCGGGTGCTGCTGCAACGCAACCGTGGCGCCGCGCAATGGCTGACCGTGATCGGCGTCCACCTGGAGATCGCCTTGTGGTTCGGCCTCATGGCCCTGTTCTACCTGCTCGTGCCGCAACAGGTCGAACTGCAATGGAACTGGCAGACGCTGATCGCCGTCGCCGAGCACGACTGGTTGTGGCTCGAACACCTGATCAACTTGTTGTATCCCCTGCTGCTGATCGTCTGGGAGCCGGTGTATGTCGCCTGCGGTTTCAGCCTCTACCTGAACCGGCGCACGATACTCGAAGCCTGGGACATTGAACTGGTGTTCCGACGCCTGCGCCAACGCCTGAGCAGCACCGCCCCCGCGCTGATGCTGCTGGCACTGCTGCTGGTGCCGCTGGCACCGCCGGCCTGGGCCGCCGAAGACAACACCGGCCCCGACAGCCCGCGGCTGCTCAACCAACCTCTTACCAGCGAAGCCTCCAAGGACAGCATCAAGGCGATCCTCCAGGCTCCGCCGTTCAAGAACCCGGAAACGGTCACCCGCTATCGACTGGGTGAAGAAACCGCCGAATCGGCCGAGACCGACGAAGCGCCGGGCTGGCTCAAGGCATGGTTCAAATGGATCAGCGGCCAACGCTTCGACATCGCCGCCGCGCTGATCCAGATCGTACTGTGGGCCTGCCTGGTGGCGGCGATTGCCTGGCTAGCCTGGCGCTACCGGGAAAGGCTCAGGGCCTTGGTGAATCTGCGACCGACAAAACGCCCACCCGCGGCACGAGCGATGCCGGCGCAGATGTTCGGTCTGGATATTCGCGAAGAAAGCCTGCCGGACGACGTGGCCACCAGCGTGGAACAACTATGGGCCGCTGACCCTCGCCAGGCCCTGGGGCTGCTGTATCGGGCCTTGCTCAGCCGGTTGCATCATGACTTTGCGCTTCCCTTGAAGCCGGCCGACACCGAAGGCCAGGTGCTGCAACGCATCGAACAGCTTGAGCATGAACGCCTGCTGACGTTCAGCCAACACCTGACTCAGCACTGGCAAAACATTGCATACGGCCATCGCCCGCCGCCGCCCCATCTGCAACAGCAACTGTGCGATGACTGGCGCGGGTTGTTCGGGCCGGAGGCGTCTCGATGAATCGCCGCGCAGGGTTGTTGGTCGGCGCCGGGGTGGCCGCGCTGTTGTGCGTGTTGGGCATTTACCTGTTCCTGAAGGCCGTGCCCTATCAGGAAACCATCGATCACGGCCCCTCCCCCGAGGCCCAGGCCAATCCCTACCTGGCCGCCGAACATTTCCTGCGCCGGCAGGGCATAAACGTCGAGCACGCCAATAATCTGGACGTCCTGCCCAACCTTGAGCCTGATCAGCGCAGCCTGCTGTTGTTGGGTGAACGCACCCACATGACCCCACGGGAAGTCGATCAGTTGATGAACTGGGCCCAGGCCGGTGGACGATTGCTGTTTGTCGCCGAAGCCTTGTGGGATAACAGTACCGCCAGCAGCGGCGACTTATTGCTGGACCGTGTGCGCCTGCGTCAATTCCTGAGCAAGGACCTCAAGGCGCCGGAGCCCGAACTCATCAAGGATCGCTACCCCAAGCTGACCAAGCTGTACCTGGAGGACGAAGAAGCGCCCGCGTATGTGGGCTTCGACACCGATTTCCACCTCGAAGACCCGCAAAACCTCGCCCAGGCCTGGGCCAACAGCGCGTTGGCGACCCACATGATGCAGCTCAACCACGGCCTGGGCTCAATCACCGTGCTCACCGACGCCGAGCTGTGGAAGAACGACCATATCGACCAATACGACAACGCCTGGCTGCTCTGGTATTTGAGCGCCGACACCCACGTGACGCTGCTGTACGACATCGACCACGACAACTTGCTGGCCCTGTTGTTGCGTTATTTCCCCCAGGCCTTGGTGGCGCTGCTGGCCTTGATCGCCCTCTGGCTCTGGCGTTCGGCGGTGCGTCAGGGCCCGCTGCAACAACCGGCTCCCAAGGCGCGGCGCCAGTTGGAGGAACACGTGCAGGCCAGCGCCGGTTTTCATCTACGACACAATGGCCGTCAGCATCTGCTGCACAGCTTGCAACAGGACGTGCTGCGCCGGGCACGCCATCTGCATCCCGGTTTCGAACAACTGGCCGTGGCCGAACAGTGGCAAGTGCTCGCCCGTCTGACCCGCCAACCCACGCGGGCCATCAGCCAGGCCTTAAGCCCCCGACCGCAACAGCGCATGTCCAGCGCTGAGTTCTGCCGTCAGGTCGCCCATCTGCAAACCCTCAGGAATGCCTTATGACTGAAGAGAACGAACCTGCCGGCGGCCAGACCCACGCCGCCCAACAGCGCCAGCGCGCCAGTCAACTGGCCCAGGCTATTCGCACCGAGCTGCACAAGGCGGTGGTCGGCCAGGCCGCGGTGATCGACGATGTGCTCACGGCCCTGATCGCCGGCGGGCACGTCTTGCTCGAAGGGGTTCCAGGATTGGGCAAGACGCTGCTGGTGCGCGCCCTGGCACGCTGTTTCGGCGGCGAATTCGCGCGCATCCAGTTCACCCCCGACCTGATGCCCAGCGACGTCACCGGGCACGCGGTGTACGACCTGCAAACCGAGCAGTTCAAGCTGCGCAAGGGGCCGGTGTTTACCAACCTGCTGCTGGCCGACGAAATCAACCGCGCCCCGGCCAAGACCCAGGCGGCGCTGCTCGAAGCCATGCAGGAACGCCAGGTCACCCTCGAAGGTCGCGCCTTGCCCATCGCCCAACCGTTCATGGTGCTCGCCACCCAGAACCCGATCGAACAGGAAGGCACCTACCCGCTGCCGGAAGCCGAGCTCGACCGTTTCATGCTCAAAGTGCGCATGGACTATCCCGACGCCGACCAGGAATTGAACATGGTCCGTCAGGTCAGCCGTTCGACCCGGGCCGACATGCTCGATGTACAACCGTTGCGCACGGTGTTGCAGGCCAAGGACGTGCAAGCGCTGCAACGCATCGCCAGTGACCTGCCGATGGACGATCAGGTGCTCGACTACGCCGTGCGCCTGGCCCGCACCACCCGCAGTTGGCCGGGCCTGACCCTGGGCGCCGGGCCGCGTGCCTCGATTGCCCTGGTGCGCTGCGCCCGGGCCCGGGCATTGTTGCGCGGCGGCGAATTCGTGGTGCCGGATGACATCAAGGGCTGCGCCCTGGCCGTGCTGCGCCACCGGGTGCGGCTGGCACCGGAGCTGGACATCGAAGGGCTTTCGGTGGATCAGGTGCTGGGGCAACTGCTCGATCAAGTGCCGGCGCCGCGGTTGTGAGGAGGCGGCCTGTGCCAAGAGCACTTCTTGAGGCAAGACCGCTNGCTTTCGGTGGATCAGGTGCTGGGGCAACTGCTCGATCAAGTGCCGGCGCCGCGGTTGTGAGGAGGCGGCCTGTGCCAAGAGCACTTCTTGAGGCAAGACCGCTTTCTGTGGCGAGGGAGCTTGCTCCCGCTGGGCTGCGAAGCAGCCCCCTGGTTTTGCCTGGCACACCGCAAGGGGACGCTACGCGTCCAGCGGGAGCAAGCTCCCTCGCCACAGGAAACCTCTTGGCGGCAAACTCTTTTACCAAAGCAAATACCTTCTCCAAGGGAACGCCCCCATGAAACCCGCGCGCCTACTGCTGACCTGGCTCGCCATTCTGCTGGCCCTCGGCATCGTGCTGGGCGCGTTGCGGGCGCTGGGCGTTGCGGTTCCATCGATGTTGCTGTCGATCCACTGGGGGTTGCTGCTGGCCCTTCTGGCCCTAGCAATACTTGATGCCGTACGCCTCAAGCACTTGCCCTCGCCCCGGGTGCAACGGCAGATGCCCGGCAGCCTGGCACTGGGTCGCTGGAGCGAAGTGCGGCTACAGATCAGCCATGACTTTGCGCAGCCGCTGAATGTTCAGGTCTTCGATCACGTCCCCGACGGCCTGGACTTCGAAAGCCTCCCCTTGTCGGTCGAGCTGCAACCCGGTCAACATAGCCAGGTTGGCTACCGCCTGCGCCCGCTCAAGCGCGGTCACTTCAGCTTTGAACACTGCGAAATCAGCCTGCCCAGCCCATTGGGCCTGTGGGCCGGCAAACGTCTGCTGGACGCCCTCGACCACACCCGCGTCTACCCGGATTTCGCCAGACTCTACGACGGTCAACTGCTGGCGGTGGACAACTGGCTCAGCCAATTGGGTATCCGCCAGCGCCAACGGCGCGGCCAGGGGCAGGAGTTTCATCAACTGCGCGAATTTCGCGAAGGCGACAGCCTGCGCCAGATCGACTGGAAGGCCACTGCCCGCCATCGCACACCGATTGCCCGGGAGTACGAAGACGAGCGCGACCAGCAGATCATCTTCATGCTCGATTGCGGCCGGCGCATGCGCAGCCAGGACGGCGAGCTGGCGCACTTCGACCACGCCCTCAACGCCTGCCTGCTGCTCAGCTACACCGCGCTGCGCCAGGGTGACGCCGTGGGCCTGATCACCTTCGCCAGCGAACAGCCACGCTACCTCGCACCGGTCAAAGGCACCGGCCAACTCAACGTGTTGCTCAACACCGTGTACGACCTGGACAGCAGCCAACGCCCGGCCGACTACCAGGCCGCCGTCACCCAACTGCTGACCCGGCAAAAGCGCCGAGCCCTGGTGGTGCTGGTGACCAATCTTCGGGATGAGGACGACGAAGAACTGCTCACCGCCGTCAAACGGCTCGGCCAGCAGCATCGGGTGTTGGTGGCGAGCCTGCGGGAAGAGGCCCTCGACCGCTTACGCCAGACGCCGGTGCAAACGTTGCCCGAAGCCCTGACCTATTGCGGGACAGTGGATTATTTGAACGCCCGGGCCGAATTGCATGAGCGCTTGAGTGCCCATGGGGTGGCGGTGCTGCAAGCCCGGCCCGGGGAGTTGGGGGCCGAGCTGGTGACGTTGTATCTGGGGTGGAAGAAGGCGGGGAATTTGTAGAACCTCAGAAGCGTTGTCAGACCGTACTTCCGTCGTAACGGTTACGGATCGACAAATGAAAATTATCGTCTCCAAATTCGCCTATTGAAGCCTCACCGCGTTCATCGGTGCGAATGCCGTAAGGCCCTCCGTTGACGAGTACCTCAAGCCCGGCGGCGACTTTATTCGAATACCGAGAACGGGCACGAATGCTCTTTATACGATCAGGTGGCGGACTCGTCGTTGAGCTGTCCGTATTCAGTCTCGTCGTCCAACGTTCAACCTTTACCAGGTTATTGCCCAATGACATGGCCAATACCTCAGTCGTCTCCCCCGACTCCACGGCTTCCATGTGCAAGGAGAAGTCCGCATCCTGGGTCGTATTCAAGAAATTCAACTGCCACGTCACGCCCTCCGGGCCCAGCAACTGGGGAGTGTGCAATGGGGGGGTGATCACCACACCGAGATCTGCGGCGGGCTCCCCGCTCCATACCAGTTTTACATTTTTATTCAGAAACTGGCTGGAGGAGTGCGGTCGCACGGTAAAGGTGTGCCTTGCGCCATGGCAGGGATAGGCACTGCCTCCAAAAGTCACTGGAATTTCGTCAAACGTGTTCTCAAACTCCGGCTGACTTATTTGCCCCGGCAAGGGCGGAGACTTCGGCATCCCGCTCATCAGCGGCATATCGAATTGCAGTACAAACGGGTCAATCTGGGTCTCCTGGGTGGAGATAGACCAACTCAACGCAGTACTCCCCGCCTCCATCGCCACCAGCTGTCCCAACGGCGGATCGAATACCAAACCCTGTGCTTCTTCGCCCGGCTTATATTCCAGAAGGACTTGCGCATCCGGATCGCCGATCAACCAGCTGTACTCATAATCCAGCGTCAGCGTGCAAACCTCTCCGGGGACCAGATTCAGTTCCACGTCAGGCCACCTTACGGGTTGGCCATTGATGTAGGGGTTGAATTCCTGAAGCCAGGTCATGTCATTGGGCAGCAGCTCAAAGGTCAGACCTGCCACCTCCCATCCCGCATAGCCCCCCGTGACAATGGCGTATAGCCCCCCCTTCCGCACGCCAGGCAACCTGAACTGCACCGGGGCTTGCCCGTCGGCATTTGTCCGGGTCGGCGCAATCGTGATGTGGGGGTACTCCCACCGCACCTCGACGTCTTCCAAGGGCTCGCCGGTCATGGCCGACACCACGGTAACGAGCGCTGAAACCAGCTCGCCGATATGACCATTGGCTTGGTCGCTGGTGAGCGACTGGATTTCCCGGGGCTCGTGCAAGAAGTACGACAGCGCCACCGATGCCGCGTACGGCCCTTCCCCCACCGTCGCAGTCAACTGTGCCGCGCCGGGCGTGGTGGGCACATAACGCACGCGCGCCACCCCGTAATAATCGGTCACGGTGGTCACTTCCCCCAGGTCATCACCGCGCCAGGTCACGATCACCCCGGCAATAGGCCTGCCACTGATGGAGGAGATCACGGTGACCTGTTCGACCAGTTCCTGCTCCCACTCCAGTATTTGCTGAACCCCGCTGTCCCAGCGGATCTCCAGCACTTGCTCGCCCTCGCCCAACGACATCGCGTTCGCCGGGGACAGGTTGGCCAGACGCTGGGACGCCAGGCGCAAGGCAAAGCTGCCGTCCTTCAGATCGCCGGCCTTGAGCGTGAAACGCAAGCCCTCGCTGGGAAACTCGCGAGGCATTCCCAAGGGGTCAGGTAAAAAGCTGATGCCCAGTTCGGTGGGCCCGGTTCCGGTCATGCCAAGCGTCAGCTCACGCTCGAACAAAGGGCTGTTCTCGGAGGCCATCAGCTCAAAAACATGTTCGCCCTTGCGGCGCGGAAAGTAGGTTTTTTCACCCCAGGGTCGCGCGGGCGCGCCATCAAACCGGACCGTCAGCCCCGCCCACGGATCGCTTGCCAGCGCCATGACCTCAAAGTTGCGCTCCTCTTCGTAGCCGTCGTAACGACTGCTGACCGAGGCCTTCACCGCCTGGGTGCCGGCGGCGGCCGGCGCCACGGCAAAACCCGACCAACCATCGGCGTCGGTGGGTTGCGCGCTTGAACTGCCCGCTGTCCAAGTCACCGGCACCTGATCCACGGCACGCCCGGTGAAGTGGGAAACCACCTGGACCCACAGCCACGCAGGATCCTGCCCGACCACTGGGTCGACCGGCGATTCGCGCCAGCTCTGGATCCTGACTTTGTTATGCGCCAGCGTCATCGGCTTGGCCGTGGCGACGAAGTCCAGCGCAGGCACTGCCCACGCCAGGGCAAACTCGCCCGGTTGTTCACTGGCGGTAAAGTCCAGCGTCCAGATCGCGCCGCCGTCGTTGATCGGTTGCGCAAGATTCAACGCAGGGCGAATCGTTGCCCCCAGTTCCTCGGCGGGTGTCCCCGACCACGCCAGCGTTGATTCCAACCCCACCAGCGGGCTCAGCGCATTGGGTAAAACGCTAAAACGATGAAGCGCGCCCAGACACGGATAAAGCGCCTGGGCGTCCAGTGCGGCGGTTACCTGGTCGAGTCTCAGGCTGACTTCTTCCGTCAGATTCTCGGACATCAATCGCCCCGTCAGCTCGCGGACGACTGAAACGCTCTCCAGGCGCAACTCCAGCTCAAACAGGCTGCTGGTGCTGCTATTGACCTGTGAGGCGAGCGTCCATTGCGCACCGGCTGCCACCAACTGCTTGGGCGTTCCAAGATCACTGGGCACCAGCCCGATATCCGGCGCCGTCCCGCGCCAATGCAGACTGATGTTCTTACCGATCCACGAACTGCCGGAATTGGGCAGCACTTTGAGTGTGTGCGTCTGCCCGCGCCAGCAGAGCACACCGAGCGCATTGCGCTCGACCACCTCGCCATCGAGCAGAATACTGACCTCGTTTTTCCAGGGGCTGGTGGCAATCGCCTTCACCTCAAACGGGCGCTCCACCGCCACGGCCTCGCCATGGGCCTTGATGCTGGCGATGACCACTTTGTCCCCCGCACTCTGCGGCGTGTACAACACACTGGCCCAACCGCCGATGCCGGTGGT
Source organism: Pseudomonas sp. JL2 (assembly GCF_031570495.1). NCBI lineage: Bacteria > Pseudomonadati > Pseudomonadota > Gammaproteobacteria > Pseudomonadales > Pseudomonadaceae > Pseudomonas > Pseudomonas sp. JL2. The sequence goes on along the minus strand of NZ_JAKUDH010000040.1, from coordinate 9,982 downwards.
AACGGTGGATAGCGTCTCGCCCCCGGTTTTCCATTCGACCTGGGCATTGATGACCGGATCGCCGTCGCCGCTGGCCACGAAGTGCACCACCTGCACCCGCAACAGCACGCTTTCGTTTTCGTCCACCACGGGAAACTTGTTGGCCTCTCGGACTTCACCCACCCGAACCAGATTGCGCGCCAGCGACATGTTTTTTTTCGGTGAAGGCAGCAACAGTTTCGAACAGGTCAGTTGCAGGTCGAACCGACCGTCAGACCGATCTTCGCTGGTCAAGGTCCAGGCCAGTTCGGCGCCGGTGACCGGCACCGGAGCTTCAAGGGCCGGGCTGACGGCCACCCCCAGTTGCTCGTGGGAATCACCACTCCAATGCAACGACAGCTGCGTCCCCTGCAAGGGGCTGGCGGCGGGCAGTTTCACGTCGAGGGGATACTCCGAGCCGCGGTTGGGGTAACCGGTTTTTTCCTCCCAACGCGACTCAACCCCCTCGACCACCGTCAGCACATCCTTCCACGGATCCGTGGCCAGCACCCGCACTGTCAGGGTTTGAGTCAACGTGCCAGAGGCGTAGTACAGGCTCTCGACCGACGCCTGGATCTCGACATCACCGGCCTGCGTCGGTTGAAAATCGAAGTAGGCCCAGCCGTCAGTTCGGCTGACGGCAACGCCGGTGACCTGCCCGGTCGTGGAGGTCCAGTTCACGGTGCGGTCGCTCAAGGGTTGCCCGGTGTAATAGGAAGTGACCTGCACCCCCAAGCGCACACTTTGGTCGTATTCAAGCACCGGGTAATACGCCGCCTCGAGCACGCCACGAAAGGCCAGCCGATGATGCCCCAGGGACACCTGCACCGGATAAGCATCGGCGGCGTACTGGTTAACCAGGTCCATCGAAAACAGATAGGGACCGTCTTCACCGATCGCCGGGCAGTCCAGGGCCCAGGCCGAATCCAACGGGTGATCCACACCCCAGGCCGGGGTCGCGAGCACCGCGCCCTGGGGGTTGTCATCGCTGGTCAACGCGGCTTGGGTGCCGGCCCATGCATTGTCCGGATCGGGCCTGAATTCAAGCTGATGAGCCAAGTCACCCGAGGCCCCCAGGCACACGTACAAAGGCCCGGTTGCCGGCAGTGTTTGCTCGTCAAGCTTGAACGCTTGCATCAGCACTGGCTCAAGGTACACCTGGAGGTTGATGCGCGTGATGCGGATCTCCGAGAGGACGTCACCGGGAATGTTTCGCGGGCTTTGAATACTCAGCGTGAGGGTGTCTTGAGCGTTGAACGGCAGGTCCAACGGTACGTTGTAGGCAATAGGTCTATACGCCCGCGGCTGCCCCTCCCTCAGCCGTGCCTGATCTTCCTCCACATCCCGGGCTGGCCCCGGCGGCAACGGAATTTCCTGCTCCTGCGGCTGTTTATCGCTGCTGATCACCAGCCTGCCCGTTTCGGTATGGTACGTCTCGCACAGGAACGTGAGGACGTAGCGAGCTTGAGCGCCTGGATCCTTGGGCGCCGTCAGCGCCTGACTGACCGACGCACCATTACCGGCGGTCAGAAAACGAAGGTACTGGCCCTCCTCCTCATACCAATCCCTAGCAGTACCCCAGTCACCCGTCGGTCCCGGTATCCAGTAATCAATCCACTCTTCGAAGTCGCCATTGAGCACCAGATTTTCATTGGCCAGGACAATCGGCTTATTCATGGCGAGCTGCTCCTTCGACGGTTGAGGAGGGGGGAGTCGTGCTGATCTGATCTTCGACGGCTCGCACGAACGGTGGCTCGCCGGCCCTGGCCATGTAACGGATGCGCACGATGATGTCCGTCAACGACAGCAGTGTGCTCTTCTGCGGCTCCTTGTCCGCCCTTGGAAAACTCAACAGCCAGCGCGAGACCACCCCGGTGTTTTCGAAGGGGTTGAGCATGCTGTCATCGGGTTTCATCGCCACCATGCCGTGGTCGCCAAGCCCCATCGACAAGGCGATCTGCTGACCGCTGCGCAGGTTGATCTGCACATCGGAAGGCGCCACTTTTCCCACGGGATCATGCAAGTACATCACCGCCGGAAGGGATGCCTTGGTGGCCGTCATGCTGCTGATCTGCAGCAAGGTGGCACGCACATGTTCATAGGGCCCGATCAGCACAGGCAGGTCGACCTCGACCGAGCTGATTTGCCGGCAGTAATGCCCCGGGTGGTCGCGGTCGAACAGCAATTGAGAGAGTTTGAACTCCAGCGTTCCCTTGGTGCGCAACTGATCCAGGGCGCTCGCCCAACTGCTGTTGGGGGCCTGCGGGTCGCTCGCATCATCGAACAACTGGCGCAAGGAAATGGTCTTGACCAGCTCCAACCGCCGTTCAAAGCGTTGCAGGTACTCGCGCTCCATGCGCATCAAATGCCCGCGCAGGTGTTCGCCTGCCGTCAGACCGTGACGGTTGTCCAGCCAGACCTGGGGCAAGGGGATCTGCGAATCATAGTCACCGGTTTCGGCACTCAGCGAGGCCTGGGCGCTGAGGCACAGACTGACGACCGCATCGTAGGCCTGGTAATGCAACGCCTTGAACTGACCCAGCAGCCAGCCATACAACTCGGCATTGGACGCGCGCTTTTTGATGAAGTTGTACACCGTCAAGGCCTGATTGTTGGCCAGCAGGGTTTGATCCAGCGTGGTTTGAGCGGCGCTCACCGCGTGGGTCTGGGCGGTGATTTGCGCATCGAGCGCACGCACCTCCGCCTGCGCCTGATTACGTTGCAGTAGCCATTCTTCACGGCGACGCCGGTAACTTTCGGTGGTGGCTTGTTTGTCCGCATCAACTTGCAGCCCTAATGACGCAATATCCAAGCCGTAACACACCGCGTCGGCGATTTTTTCCAGGCGATGCCCACCGTTGGCCAAGCCATAAATATTGGCGATTGCGGCAATCGCAGCCCCCGTGGATTTGATGCTTGTCGAGGCAAATCCCAACGTCTTCGAGAGCTGCAGACTCTCCATGACCTCGTATTCAACCTTCGACACGTTTTCGTTATAGAGACGCTCATAAGCGGTTGCCCGCTCCTGTGCCACCGCCCGGCTTTGCTGAAGCGCGGTCCTGCTCGCCTGGAGCTGAGTGATGTTCTGTTCCTGCACCGTCTGGGCGTAGCTGCCCAGTTCCACCAGATGGTTTTGTTGCAGTTCCTGCTGCTCGGCCTGGTCCCGTTGTTCAAGCAGACGCAGCACCTGGGCGCCGTGATCCTGGAGCGCCTGCACGGCGCGCAATGCCACCTCGAACGTCGTGCGCCAGCGGAAAGCCCCCACCACCAACCGACCGCCCATGGGCCTTGGCGCACCGACACCACCGGCCGCCAGGTCGCGCAACAACGCGTTGGGATCGGTGGGTGGGCTGAACAGCGGTGTGTCCAGTGGCTTGCCGTCCAGGGTGAGGTTGTTGCGCAGGTTATGCAGGCGCTGGCCGGGCAAGTCGTACAGCGCGAGCAACTGCTCATTGATCGGAGCCTTGAAAGGCTCGTTGGCCAACAGCCCCAGCAGCGGCGGCGCTTCGGCGGCTGTGGGGAAGTCCGCGAGGCTGAACGCCAGGCTTTGCTCGAACTGCTCAAGCGCCGGCCGCGACCTGCTTTTGTTCATCAAGCTGTCCACCGTATCGGTTTCCCAGCGGTTGACCGTGCGCACCGCCGGTGCTTTGCCCATCAGAAATTCGGCCTGCACGTAACACAGCTTGGCCGCCACCAGGCTGTCACGGGTGAGCTGGCGGTAATACCAGTCGCCCCAGGCCAGCAAGTTCTTGACGTACTCCGAGAACACCAGAATCTGAAAGTGCCGGGGCGCCGAATAGCCGATGGCGTCAGGGTCGGTGGGCGCCTGGGTTTCACAGCCCAGGTTGCCGTCGCTGCTCAGGGGGCGGCAGCGCCAATACTTCGGTTTTGGATTCGGGTACTGAGGGTCGTTGGCCGGGTCGGCCGGCGCTTGCGGGTCGAACAGGTAATGCAACCATTTCTGCGCTTCCAGGAAGCGGTCCTCGGTGCGCAAACGTGTGGCCACAAGATGCGGCAGGTGGAAAAACAGCTCCCAGAAAAACAGACCGTTAGCGCCGTCGAAGGCTCCGTTCGGCTCGCTGATCGTTTGGCTTTCCGGGGGCGGCTCCGGCAGAAACTGCGTGTCCCAATCCAGCACCGCCTCGACGGAGATATTCGAGCGCTGCACCAGCTCGGGGCCGAACAGCGAATTCAGGCGGGCGTACTTAAGGGTCAGCTCGGGTTGGTTGAGGGAGAGAAACTGCGCTGCATCGAGGCTGTTCTTGAGCAGTGAGACAGGGGCAAACTTCGTGACGTTGATGATGGTCAGTTCGAATTTATTTCGGCCATATCCACCCGTGGTTGCGGTATGCCCGAACGAAAACGTTGTCGGCTCCGGCCATGAGCCACTCTCACGCTGAAACTCCTGCCATTCGGTACTCCAGCCACCGGCCAAGGGAAAACTTCCCGAAATGGGTGGAGGGTCGCCGGCCGAATTTTGCAACGTTAGGTCAAAGGTGGCCTCTCCGGTCAATCCCGTTGGCCTGCAATAGCCCTGCACAAACAGCTTGTCCATGTCGGTGCTGGCGTCGCGAAACACCACCGCCTGCAGGCTCAGGTACGGTGTCAAACTGCCCGTCCTCTCCACGGAGGTGACCATGGTCGGCTGATTCATCAGCGGATGTTGCACCGTCTCAGCCGTGACAAATCGCTTGAGCGCCGCGTGTTCCAGCCAGCCGCCATCGTCCCAGGGCACGGGGCGGAACAACACGTCACGCACCGCAAACACCTTGAGGGAGTCCTCAGCGCTGGTCAAAAAAACGCCCAGCTTGCCCTTGGGGTTGTAGGGGTCGGCCCACACCGTCGCAATCAACCGGGCGCCTTGGGAAAGGTCGTCGTCATGCACGCTGCTGTGCAGGCTCAGCGGCGCCGACCATCGGCCATTCTGGGCCATGAACGCCACTTTGATGTCCAGCCGGTGAGGCAGGCTTACGTCGTCCTCGTCCACGCTTTCGACCTTGTACTGCCATTCGGCCCACACCAGGCAGAGCCTTCCGCTCCAGAACACCGGGCGGATATCCAGTATCGTCACGCCCGTGGGCGTGTCCACCGGCAGCCATTCACTCCAGGCCGCCGGGTTGATGGCCGGGCAAGTGGGAGAGAGCTCGACCTCGGCCTTGCGCCAGAAGTATTGGTAAGGCGGCACCCGCTGGCGACCGACAAAGTAGTAGTCGGCCCGGGCCGGCGAGACGCTGTCCATATAGCTGCTGAGCACGTCCAGGTTGCAGGTTTGCTCGAAGGTTTGCAGGTACTCCTGCAAGGCAACCTGCACCGAATCGCTGTTCAAGTGTGCCTGGTTGAGGTTGTTTTCAAGGGTCTTGAACAAGCTGGTCTTGCGCTGCCGCACGAAGGGGTTGATGAAGTTTTCCGGGTACAGCGCGATCATTTGCAGCGCCGACCAATCCGGGTAGTTGTTGTAGAGCTCCCAGGTGGCCAGGTCCCGCTTGTCGAACTCGGTGTCGGCATAGCCGGGTTCCAGTTTGCGGTAGGCGGCGTGGATGAACTGCTGGGCGCAACTGGTCGCTTCGGCGACCCAGGAGCTTTGCACCGGGTAACTGTCCAGGGGATCCAGGCGCAGCAGTTCGAACAGGTCCGCCGGCGTCCGCAGGAAGTTGTACGGAGGATTCTGACCACTTTTTTCAACGTGCCCGAGGCTGTATTCGATCAGAGCGGTCCGGCGTTTTTCGAGCAAGTCACTCAACGTGTTCAGAGTCATGGTACTTGCTCCTCGCTTTCAAAGGTGATGGTCGGGAAATCAGCTGTCTTACCACCGTCAGGAGCAACGGTGATCAGGAACCTCCCACCGGTAGGGCTGGAAACAAATGTTCGGGCCAGCCCCTCTTGATTGGTGTAGCTCTGATCCGGCCGATAAACCACCGTGCCTCCCCCGCCGCCCATAGCTACGGTTAACCAGCGCGTCGGATGGTTTTTCGCAAGGTTTCCATGAATGTCCTGGATGACGGCGTAGAGTTCGACTTCCTGACCGAGGGGTACCGTTTCCAAAGGCACCGGTGACATGTACTGCCTTGGGATGGCTATATGCAGCTTATCGAAAATGACCTGGACGGTAGGGGCATACTCGCGCTCAAACAGATCGAGCCAGAATTGCGGCGTATCCCACCCCGTCACCTTGCCCGGCCTGTACTCGGCCTCAACCACTCCGTTGGTTTCCGTGGCCTTGGTTTCAATGGTTCCCAATTCGGCGCTCCAGTAAACGTTGACGCCGCTCAACGGGTTCCCGTCGCTGTCCATAAGGGTGACGATAAAGGTGATTTTTTCATCAGGCGCAGCCACCACCACGGTGTTATCCGGGACACACGTCACGGTAACGAGCTGCTTCAGATCCCCGGTGAAGGTCACCAACGGCCTATCGGATTCGGACAGGCTCAGCAAGGCATGTTCGGCGGCGGCCTTGTAGGCAGGTTTGTTGATCTCTTCTGGCAGCCCGCCCATCAGGAAAATCGTCAAGGCATCCATGCTGGTGCGCGCCGCCAGCACCCGGACCCGCATCAACAGATCGAGCTGGGGCAGGTTTTTCAGGATTTTTTGCGCAGATTCCAAGCGGCTGACGCACTCGCGCACCTCCTGCACACTCCAGTCAAAAAAACCGGCCAGCCGGATGGACGCCGCTTGTTCGGCCAGACGCAGTGCATGCCCCCCTATCGGAGAAGGCAGCGCATTGACCTCGCGCAGGTAGTCGAGCAGCGTCTGCGCCGGCTGGTCGCTCAGCTCGAACGCACGGTTGAGGGTGGTCAGGTAATAAAGCGTGCGCACCGTGAACGCGTGCTTGTCGTCCTGGTCCAGCCAGGCTTTATGGCCGTAATCCAGATAGTCGCGCAACACCTCGGCGCTCAGCTCAAGTTTCGCCACCACCGCACTGCGACGGCGCACATCGGCCAGCAGCGCAAGCAATGGGTCAGCCAAGGCGTTGCGTCGCTTCACCGAGCCTTCAAGATGCGAAAGGTCACGTTCGAGCACCAGGCGCAGCAACCGGCTCACCGTTGAATTGGCCCACGCCAGCACCTCGAGCGCTTGCTCGGAACCGATACCCGTGTAAACCGCCAGGCATTCCTTGACCACCGACACCTGGGCGTCCCTGGCCTCCAACACCACGGCGAGCAGCCTCTCAACGATGGCGGGGCGCTCCAGTTCATATTGTTCACCAAGGCCGATGGTCACGGCGTAATCAAGCTGTCTTCGCGCAAAGTCCAGGTATTGAGCCTCGGTTCCCGTGCGCGACATCACCAGCCCATCGGACTCGACCAATGTCGTTTGCATCCCCAGCAGCTCCAGCCAACTGGCGCCCGCCATCGCCGGCACACCGCCCATCAGGATCGCCGAGTGGGTAAGCAGTGCGCCGGGCAACAGATTGAGCAACTGCTCAAAAAGCCGACCCTCAGCGTCCCGGGAAGCGTCCAGCACAGAAGGCGGCGAGACCTGCTGCACCATCCAAAGCACCGGCAGGTCGTGATCGGCACACCAGTCCACACACAATTGCATGGCCTGGATGAGGTTCAGCACATCCGGGCTATCGCTTGTGGTGGAGTTGATCCGGGGCACACCCGCCAAACCGTTGAGCCAAAGCTCCCCACCCAACACCGTCAGCAACAACACGCCTTCGACCGGGGTAATGCCCAACAGCCGGGGCAGCTTCACCATGCGGTAGAAACTGGACACGATCGCCAGGTTACGCGGCAGACTGTCGCCGTCGATGCCATGGGCATTGGCAATCGCCAGGGCCAGGTAGTTGTAGGTCTGCAGGTCGATGCCCAACGCGCTGCACAATTGGCTGACGGTCAAGTCGGGCACCTCGGGTGCCGGCACGATCGGAAACGTTCCGCCGTCGAGCTTCAAGGGGTCACGGTAATCGCCCTGGCCATTGAAGAGCTGATCGAATTGGGACAGTGCTTCACCGCGACCGTAAATCGACAACTCGTCGATAAACACGGCAAAGTCGTTCACCGGGCATTCACAGCGCTCGCGCAAGGACTGAAACAGCCCGAGGGCATGCACGACCTGTTCGGTGATCCACCAATTATCGGCCGGCGCACCACCGCGCACTTCAGCCTTGATGGCCGCCACCAGCAGCGCATCCACCTGTTCGCTGGGCAGTGCCAGCCATTGATCCAGGCGCAACTTGCGATTCATCCGGTCGAAACGCGCAAGCCCCACGGCGTCGCCTGGGCTCACGGAGAGTTCATGACTAAACGAATCGCCCTCTTCGCTACCGGTAATATGGACAGCGGGGTGGGTATTGGCATTTAGATAAACCGAACCGGAGCGCCCGCTTTCCGGTTCTTCAGGCACCGTTTGCGACGGGTAGGTCACATTGGCCGAACGCGCAGGCGCAAAGCCCCGTACTGACAACAACGCCTCAAGCCCCAGGGTGTCGAGCTTGGTTCGCTCACCGAAGAAAGGCACCTGATCAAGGTCTTCCCACACCCCCTCCCCAGCCCCGAAGTTCTCCAAATAAAAAGCTGTGCGGTTCGCGCTGGCAACGGGCGGTTCGGTGAGCAACCGCCGCTGATAAGGCCCCAGCCGCGACGCATGGGCCAGAGCCGGGCCCACATCGCTGTACCAGGCCTGGGTCTGGAAAAAATACGGAAAGGACGGGCTCACGCTTTGGGCAAAACTGCCCACCGACAGGCCATGGTGGCGGGCAACGGTGTCCACCGTGACCCAATGCTGGAAGTACGGCAGCCCGTTGGGATAACGCGCCTCGATCATGGCCTGTTCCAGTTCCTCTGGAAGCAGACCGATAAACTTTTCCAGCACCGGGACGATGATGTCCACCGACGACACCGATTGATGCACTGCGTTGAAATCGATGCTCAGCGGCTTCAGGTCTTTGCGCCGGTCATGCAAGGGCAACTTGCTTGTGTCGCTTGAAACCGCTTCGATGCGTTGCTCGATCCACCGCATCAACTCAATCAAATACGCCACGGGTGATGCGAAAGACTCCAGGGCCTGGGGTGGGCACAAGCTGTCGAACTGAGGATTGAACAAGAGCTCGAAACTGGGGCCTTGAACCATCGACAGTAAACCACTGCTTGCCCGCCGCTGCTCTTTTGCCGAACCGTACAGGGTGTGCTCGATGAACTGACGCCGCAGGTAAATGGCCATGCTGTTGAGGCGCCGTAACAGCTGACGAGCGTCATCGGCGCTCACGCCAAAGTCCCTCACCAATCCCTGCACGCCCTTTTCCACCAGCGTAAAGATCGAACCGCCCTCTTCGAGGTACGTGTGCAGCGTTGCGTAGTGGGTGAGTTGTTGGTCACTGAACACCTGATTCAGCAGCTGTAAAGCGGGGCGGGAGTCAGCCATGGACGAGTCCTCGAATTCGATAACGGCCCGGAGCGGCCCGACGAAGCCGTCAGGCCGAGCGTTTGCTTAACGTGATTTGGCGCTTGCGAGCCCAAGCCGTCTACTGTCAGAACCGACAGGTTTCATGACCGTTTATCGGGAGTTCGATGCTTGGGTCGGGCTGCTGGGCGGCCGGACTTCGAAGCGCTCGCTCTCAACCCAATCGGAAGTCGTCGCGCCATCCGCCGTGTCGGTGATGGTCTGCCTGAACCGGCACCAGTTGCCGCCAGCGGACAGCGATTGCGACGCCCCGCCCTGCCAACCACCCGCTTCGACGTTGAGATCCGAAGCCCAGACTTGATCCGGATTGAACCAGCTCACCACTTGCCCAACACCCGGTCTTCCCTCGCCTTCGAAGCGAACCGGGTTGTCGACCCAACCTCCGACCACGGGCACGTCGATGGAAGGCTGATAGGTGCCCAGCACCACCGACCGCGCCGGCGAATCGGCGGAATCAAACCCCTCGCTCGACGCCACGGCCATCAGGCCGTAGAGGCCGCCGGGTTGATCGAACTCCACCCTCACCGACCAGGTGCGATCCTCCAGCACCGGGCTACTGCCC